>NZ_SELU01000020.1:0-77736 GCF_006861605.1 Pseudanabaena sp. UWO310
GATGTCCATTTTTTACTACTTTTTCTCCTTTACAATTTGGGCATTGCATTTTTTGTCATTGAACAACTCCAACTCTTATTTTCTAACATACTATTATTATTTATCATTATGAATATGTGCAACGCCAAAAAAGACTACAGAAACTCAGTAATAATCGTACTAAAACAACTCAAAATACGCTCAAGCTCATTGAGATAGAAAACATTACTATCAAGAGTCAGCAACTTATTTTCTAGTTTCAAAAACTGCCATAAATTGCCCGTTGTCACACATCCATAAACTTTATCCAAGGTTTCACCATGCTTTTGGTTATAGCGAATTGCCCCATACATTTGAGCAGCACATTGCCCTAACCCATTCTCCAAGTTATCGCGCTTCGCCTCCACGATCGCCATAATTGGCGTACTAATAAAAGTTGAAGTCGTACCCTTGCCAAGAATAAAATCACATTCTCCTACCAGTCCCGCCTCGCGATCGCTATCAAGGTTTTTGCCCGAATAAATAGCCAACTGTGTCGAAAAATGTGCCTCTACTTCCAACAAAATTGGCGCAATAATAAACTCAGATTTTGCCTTTTCGCTGCTAGTTGTGAGCGCAAATTTCTTACCCTTCGCAAGGGTTTCCAATAACCAACTACTAACCTGAATCGTACTTTCTGGAGATGAAAACAAGTCCTGCTCAACAAAATCAAGAGAGAACTTATCTATAACCTGTTCAACTGTAAAATCACTGTAAGCCATAGTTTTATTCTTTCTCTATAGTGAATCAAACGTAGGATGGGTTAGCGATCGCGTAACCCATCATCTTCATCAACTATTCTATTTTCCAAGGCTTTCCCCATAGCTGTTTGAACTGTCCATCATCTGCAAGAAACTTAAGAAAGTTCAAACAATCTTCAGAACCATCTGGAAAGATCGTTAATAACTCAAGATAACTAGCAGTTGGCTTAGGAATCTTTTTAGTTGAATCATTAGGATCTGGCTCCAACTTCATCAAAGGATACATCCGATGCCACAGCCGCCCAATCTGTCCCACTCTTCCAGTTACAGAAGATTTATAAATGGATAGTTCGGAAATTTTGGCTTTATTGTCTCTCTTTTGATAAGCTCCATGTAACCATTGAATTGCTTCAGAACTTTCTTTGTTACTCGCAATTCTGCCCCAAACCATTACCTTGTCAGGATGCCAAGCCTCTCGCCAACCAGTAGCATAATTTGCAGTCAACTTGACACCTTGCAGTTGTAACCAAACTCTAGCCGCTTCCTGTAATTTATCTAAAAAGCTAGTTACATATTTTGAGCCATAAACCTTAATATCGCGAGCATAACGCCCCTTCTTCCATTGCCAATGACAACCAATTAGCGGCTTCCTGTCGTTATTCTTTTCGTAATACTCCTCATAAAACAAACGATGATCGGCTCTACGCCATGACTTACCGAAGCCACCAAAAATCATCGCAAACTGATTCAGATGCAAAATCAGATTTTTTAAAGCCGCCTTATGTTCTTCTGAAATCTCTTGTGACAATAGCCAACCGAGTTCGCCTTCTACCTTATAGCTAGGTACTTCCCATTGACCATTACCAAATAATTTGGGCTCAAAGCTGGTTGTGACAAAGTTCATCATCAATAAACCCCATACACCATGCCCTGAGACACCGCCAAAAATTTTCTCAACTTGTTTCTCAGCAGTGTCTGCATCTATCAAACCACCAAAAATCCGCAACGCATGACCACGAATCGCCGCCCGAAAAATATTGGGACGAAACTCGCCCGATTCATCTAAACGCTTTGATGCCATCCCTTGCCCCTTCAACAGATGCGGCGGATACAACAACTCACCCTTTAATTGATCGCGATGACCATAACCTGCGGAAACCCGACAACCAATCCCACGCCCCAGCGCCGCTTCCCAAATTTGCCAGATCTCCTCCCACTCAGATTCATCAAGTTCCTCTGAAGCCGAAATTCCAAACTGAATTGTGGGTTGATAGAGCGAAATTTGGACTTTAGCTCCTTCTTTTTCACTATTCATTACCTGTAACTTTTGCTGTGGATGAATGAGATCAACTAACCCATCAGTCCAACTGCTATCTACAGGATAACCACCATGAAAGCGCAAAATTCCTGGGGAGAAGTCGCCTTTAGAAATCTCCTGTCCGCAATATTTACCAAGGCGATCGCGAAATAGCCGCTTGCAAGCCTGACGAAAAGCTCCCTTCATACTCGAACCAGGGTAAAAGGGATAGCCAGACGCACCAATGACAGGACGAATCACACCATCATCCTGACCTGAATTCGTCACAAATCGCCAACTAATCGTATATTCTTGCTTTTTGACTGGCTCATCAAATATCGGAGCAACAGGATAAGTTTCACTTGTCCACTCTTCACACCAGATCTCAGCATCTTGAGACTCTCTAGGTTTATTGTGTTTGGGATCTGCTTTACGGGCTTGATCGAGAAACTGTAATTGACACCGACCTTTAGTCTGTGCTTGAAACATCATCGGCACTTTTTTATAAGCATCGGGAATATTTGACATTTTTTAGTCCCTAAAAACTATTTTTTCTTATAGCGCTGAGTCCACCAAACCAAACAGTCACAAAGCTGCGTCAGCACAGCCATCGCCACCCGTTGATCTTGAATGTCTACCTCTTTCCACAGTCTTTCTGCCATCGCTCGGACAGCTTTAGCATCTTCAGCTTTTACAGGATCGTTAGGAATTTTCACCCCTGCTTTTGCCATTACCGCCACAAGTTGTTCCCATGTCTCTTTCCAGTAAGCACCTTTAGGAGTGCCTTGCAAACGCAAATGTTCACCCCAGAAGCGCTCCAAGCCATAAGCCACAGCTACACGCATCTTAAAGGCTTGCCCCAAAGAATCCTTATCGCGTTCTTTCGCATCCAGAACTAGCTTCTGAGCAATGCGATCCAAATCATAGGTTTTCCAAGCCATTACTGATAATCTCCTGCAAGTGTGACATTACAACGACCAAAGCCAACCGACTCCAAACCACCAAAATACATATCCTGCGAAGGGTCATCGCCAAAAGGTTTCCAGCCTGATTGCTTCAAAGCGATCGGAAATATTAAAACGCTTCCCTCTGGCAAAGCCTCAACATTAAAAAATGCCCCTTTTTCAGTATCGACTTTTTTCATTTCGTCCATCATCTTGATGCGACTCTGGCGATACAAAGCCATGTCATGCAACATCGCAATATCGTTATCACCAACCACCACCAAACTCTCAACCGACAAATCTACACCTTGAGGAATCCATTTCTGCATTACTGCGGCATCAACTTGATGCTCAATTTCCATAAATCCAAGGTTGAAAAATAGGATTTGTTTAGCAATACCGCGATCGCTAATTTGCCGACCTCGTAAAGTTTTCGCCGCCGTGTAAGGTTTTGGAATAGCATCTGTAGATCCCGTAATCAGTTTGTATCGCTTAAGCAATCTTGGGCAGCTAATCCAAACTACAGGCTGTCCGGGACAAAAAACAGGCAACCAAACCAGCGAAGCATATTCAAATTTAACGATCGCTTCCGTAGTTCCGCCATCAGGTCTACCCTCCACAGATTCATGTCCGTACCATGTATTCTCCAAGCCCTTTTCCGTCTCGCGCATATCCGCCCGAAAGCGTCCCCGAATCGAACTCCCAGCAATAATCCCTGTCTGTGTAAATTGATCGCGAAAAATCAAATTGAGATTACCAGACTCCTCACCTGCGGCAGCGCCAACATGCAAAGGGGCAAGGGTTTCAATAATTCCATAGGCTTTTTTGTACATTAATCCTCTCCTTTTTGTTTAATTTTTTGGTCAGCTTTAGGCTCAACTTTAGGCTCGATTTTGATTTCTACAGGTAAGCACAAACCACAACCAAACTGCCGCAACGGTAGCCCCTCACCCGATGCAAACCACTCAGGCGGGAAATCCCACCAAGTGAGATCGAGGGGATGTTTGACTACATAAACCGTTCCCGCAGGCACAGCATAGCGACCAATGCTCAGCTTACTTGCCCGTTTGTTTTGCGTCTCACCTTTACCCACACGATAACGCCAAGGCTCAGGGCGATCGGTCAGCATCTCAGGACGCTTATTGCTAAAGCGCACATCGTTAGGATAGCGAGTTGAGAGATTGTTACTTCCCCACACCGCAGGCGTAATCAGCGCAAAACTCCGCCCGATTTTTTGCTTCAGTAATTTGCAGATCGAACTATGCTCTATCAGGGCTTGACTAGTGATTTCGACAATGTGATTTTCACCACCAAAGCGATACCAACCGTCAGGCAGTTTATGCGTCGAGAGATACACCAAACAGCTATCTTCACGCATCTGCACAGCATTCTCTAAAAACAATCCATCGCGATCGCGCACATGTTTCTCATCATCCTTGAGATAGGGATGCAAAATCGGCATGAATTCCCAAGGAGTTTTACCAACATCATTCAACTTGCCTTTGTCAGGGCGCTTTAGCTGTGAGGTTTGTTTATGCCAAGAGTTGATGCTCTGCCATTGATATTCAGGATCGAGATCGGGATGTTGACGCTCCCATTTGTGATTGATTAGCGCCCATTCATCAAAATCCTTATTTTTCTCGCCGACAATGCGCGATCGAGGAATTGGTACAAAGAAGTTTTCAGGATGATCTGACTCTGCCCAAAATGCTCCAGCCACAGCCAGATTAGTTTTTAGCTCTTGATGATCGGTAAACCTCTGCTCTTGATTTGTCGCCAAAATCAACCCCGAAAGCGTTCCCGCATCAGGCGGAAATTTTGCACCAGAGCGCCCAACTAAGTTTTCAGGAGACAGAAATGCGCCAGCACTGCCATAGAGCAAGCCCAACGGACGGATCACAATTAGGAATTTGAACATAACTGCCACCCCACTTTAATCATGCCGTCAATCCATTCGATCATTGATTTGGGATCTTCAGACCCTGTGATTTGTCTACGTTGTTGAGAGAGCATTTCCTGCTTATCTTTGCCGAAATACAATCCAAACAACTCAAGCGCGATCGCATCATTAGCTGTTTCAGCAGTAGCAGGTGGTATCGCATGACGTGCCTTGAGTTGTGCCAGATCGGTATATACATGGCTCCAATTCGCATCTTTGCCAGAATTATCATTGCGATCGCGATAATCCTTCAACCATTCCAAACACTTCCAAGGCGTAGTCCACTGTACAAACTGCCCATTATTAAACAGGACTCGAATTGTCAAGCGATCGCGCCCCAAATTCTTAGCCAACTTCTCCGCCTCGCGGCAATGCTGCAACACATCACGCTGCGGTACACTATGCCCCGCCCACACAAAACCCACACTGATCGTAATCCCAAGGTTTCCTTGTTCCCAACTATCACGTAAATCCAGTAACCATTCAATCACTTCACGGCTATCTAATTTAGGAGTCTGTTTGTCCCCATACATCACACCGAGAAAATCATCTCCTCCCGCATAAACTATACGACCTTTTTTATCAAAATCTGTTTGGAATTGCTTACCCCAAGCCCTCAAAGACTGGCTAAATTGAGTAACGCTAGCCTTATCTGTAAGCCTCTTGAGGTGATCGCCGACCTTATCGCCATCACCCATAAACCAGCCAGTCCAATAGGTCGCACCAGATTTATCATCTTTGCGAAGCACTTCTCGAAAAGTCGGCGCATAAAGATCGCGATGGATATTTCTAGAGATCGCCTCATAAGTAACCAATCTTTTGATTAATTCGGGAATACTCAATCGCTCATTTTCGTTGATATAAGCGCGATCATTCTCATCACCTGAAGGATCGAGAACTTCAGCAATCCTCTTGTAAAACTTTTTGATTTCTACTTCATTCGTTCCCAAACTATCCATATTTGGATGCGCGATCGCATCATGCCCCGATAAACTCGAACTTTCACCATTCCAATTCGGCACAGTCCAAGCCCGCCGCAACTTCCGAGTTTCGAGATCGCGCATTGCTGACTCGATATCTGCTCCACTACCCCAAAACACCTCCCAAGCGTGAATTTGCCATCTTGTCCAAGAGTTAAACCAACCCTCATCATCAATTTGCAAATTATCTCTCAGCCAACCACGACAAGCCGTTACAATTTCTTTCCAGCCTTCAGTTAAAGCTTTCTGAGCATCGTTATGCGAGAAATCTCCCAATATTAAAATTCGATTGGGCATACCCTGCACAATATCAACATTTGCCATCTCAGAGACATCATCGATCGCGATCGCAGGTGAAATCACTTCACAGTTTTTACTGTTAGCTACACAGACGATCTTCCAACTTAAGTACGAGAGAATTTGCGACGCACCATAGAGATCGCGTAACTTGCGGGACTTTTCGATAAAGCCTTGCACAGGCGCAAAAGTAATCACAGTGTATTTTGCAGTTTTAGTTTCCTGTGTTTGAGAATCTTCCTCAGCCTGCAATAATGTCGTCACGATCGCCTTACCTCCCGCACATATTTATATAAGCAATCTATCAGTATTTTGTCATACATTGCAATTCAATCAAGATATTTTTACAAAACATCTATATAAGTTAAATTGTCTTCACAAACTAGCTTTTAAGTACATTCATAATCTTTAATAAATATTGTCATTTACTTGACATAGCCCTATGCCTAAGACTAACGATCTTCATTCTTATAGCGATCGCCAAGCCTTTGAGCGACTCATGCTTTTAATTGCCACATTCATTCACTATCCTGGAATCGGTTGCCCCGATCGCGAGGGTAAAAGTTCGCAAACCGCCCATGAATCTCTAGAGGCAGTCAAAGAAAAAGTCGATGAAGTAGCCAAACAATACGATATCTCTCTATCTAAATATTCCATCCCCACCTTACGCAAGGATTTAGTAACTCTGCGTAAATATGGAATTCTAGAACAGCGTATTTATCGTTGGGGCTATTTTCTGGGAACAGGAATGATGTCCTTCCGAGACTTGCAAGTAGCCATCAATGCCCTTGCTTCTATGGCAAAATATCAGCGATCGCCACAGGCTATTCGCATTTATGACGATCTATCCCAAAAGCTGCGTACTAAGCAAGATTTAGCATCTACAGATTTAGTATCTACAGATTTTCTCTATCCATTGCGATCGCAAATAGATCGAGCGATCGTATATACCGATATCAATGAGATGATCGAACACAAAAAGACTCGCTACAATCTCTATCACTGCTTGGATCGATTGGAATCAGCAATTACAAACGGACAAGCGATCGAGATCTTTCGATATGCCGATCCCTATAGCCAGAAAACGGGATATTTACAAGTTTTCCCTTTGCAATTGATTTACCATGATATTGCTTGGTACTTACTCTACGAATATATCGATAAAGGTCATTTAGAAATCGAACGAATCGATCGCTTTACCGATCATATTCAATCCCTCAATCAAGCCAGAGGAACTGAACTGCAAAAAGCAAGTTTAACTGTGGCAATGAATCTGTTTAAAAAAGGTTGGGGCTTGTTTCTGGGCAAACCCATTGAGCAAGCGCAGGAGATAGCGGGAAATCTGGAATACATTAAAGTCAAGGTGCGTTTTTTTACACCTGTAATTGCTTTTATCGAAGAAGGAGATAAAAGGCATATTTCCCAATCCATTGATAAGCGAGGAAAACCCAATTATATCGATTACAGTGTGGCACTACCAGAGCGATCGCTCAATGAATTTTGTCGCTGGGTTAATCAGTTTGTACATAATGCTAAGGTGCTTGAACCTCCGCATTTAGTCGAACGTTATCAGTCCATAGCTCTTAAACTGACAGAGTTATATGGCAATGCAAGAGATAACGAACCACAAGAAAAATTTTGAAAGCGTTGCGAAGCAACGCTTTCAAAATTTTTCTTGGTTTGGGTTTGAGCGCAAAGCGCTGTATGTCCTAAGCAAATCTTACCAAGAGCAAGTTCAAAAACTATAGCTATCGCCAAATGTACTAGGACATAAACCCCAAGAATTGACTGGCGGCGCGAAGCGCCGCCAGTCAATTCTTGGGGTTTGATTTGTCCTAATTCAAGTGACTGTAGCTATAGTAATTGTCCCACCCGAAAGCATGAGATCGGTAAAAATATTGAACCTTGAGTAACATCGCCAAGGTCTAAGCCTATGTAAGCGATCGCAAAATCAACTAAATTAGGAATATTCATTATGTTTAACAATTTCAAGCGTGTTCTCGCCGTTGCAATGTTATCGACAACCCTAGGAGGAATCGCCATTCCTAGCATTGTTTCCGCACAAACGAGTCCCAACCAAGGCGCACAAACCACCCAGAAGCATCATGACGGTGGATGGAAAAAGCTTAATTTGAACGACGACCAAAAACAACAACTGAAAACGATTCATACCAACACCAAACAGCAGGTACAGGCTGTTTTAACGGACGCTCAACGCGCTCAAATCGCGACTGCAAAACAATCTGGCGATCGCAAAGGAGCATGGAAATCACTGAACCTCACCGCCGACCAAAAACAACAAATCAAGAATATTCACAAGAGTTCTAGAGACCAAAGCCTTGCAATTTTGACTCCAGAACAACGCACCCAACTACAACAAATGAAAGCCAACCATCATCAGGGCTAATATAGCAGTGAAAGTTTTACTTAGGACATAAAAACCAAATAAATAAAGGCGGCGCGAAGCGCCGCCTTTATTTATTTGGTTTTTGATTTGTCCTAACTATCCAGAAGAATGTAAATTTGAACCTTTTCATCCGCTGCAAGTCTAAACTGCTGTAAATCTCCTCATTGGCATCAATCATGAAACTCTCAACTATAGTATTACTATGTGCCACGACGATCGGTGCGATCGCTTTTCATCCCACGGCAGCCTCCGCCGATGTAACGTTTAACACTGGCAGTCAAGGCACTAGCATAAGCATCGGCAATCCCACCCCAATCTACCAACCCCAAGTAATTGTCGAACAACGTCCCGTAATCGTCGAACAACGCAATTCAGAATGGCATCGCAGAGAAGAAGAGCGTCTCAGGGAAGAGCGTCGCATCGCCGAACAAAGAGAACGTGAACGTTTTGCTGAGAGACAAGAACAACAGCGTTTAGCCGAAAGAAGGGAGCGTGAACGTGCGGAGGAAAGACGGGAACAACAACGTTTAGCCGAAAGAAGGGAGCGCGAACGTGCGGCGAATTGGAGGCAAAACGAACAACGTGTTGCCGATCGGAGTTCGAGCCATAATTACAACTCTAATAACTGGCAAAATAATAATTCCGCTAATAATAACCGACGCTCAGATCGTTAAGATCGTTAAGTAGTTCAGCATAATTACAGCGCTTTGCGCTCAAACCGAAAAGAGAGTAACGCTCGCGTAGCGAGCGTTACTCTCTTTTCGGTTTTTAATTTTACTTATGCCCAGCTAAGTACCTCAGCATAATTAAAATCTAGAGCTAAAACCTGCGGCGCACGCGCAGTATGCGCCGCAGGTTTTAGGATTTTATATTTAATATTAAAGTAAGAATTCTAACTTTCATGGAACACCATAATACGATGATACGTTCAGCCCAACCTGCCGATATTCCCAACTTGTTTCATCTGATCGAAAAAGTCAGTGATTTTCATAAGTCCTTGGATATAGATCGCTATAATTTCTTACCCAATCAGGGCAAGCTCTACGAAAAATGGTTGCACAAATTATTATTGGATTCTCGTCATCTTTGTTTGGTTGTTGATGCAAGCGAAGCAGAATCCTCTCAACTGGTTGCCTATCTCATTGCAACGGTAGAATCGGAAATTCCGATCTATCACCTCAAGGAATATGGCTATATCCACGATCTCTGGGTTGAAGAATCCTATCGCCGCCAAGGAATTGCGCGTCAGATGCTAATGAAAACTCGAGAACATTTTCAGCAATTGGGAATCCCTCAAATTCGCTTAAATTCCTTAGTAAATAACGCTGCTGCCTTTAAACTCTATTCTTCCTGTGGCTTTCGCCCCAGCACCTTTGAGATGCTACTCAAGTGCAATATTGACTAACTGTTATTATCTCAAGTATCAAGACAAACTTCTTTACGAAAAAATTCATGCACATTCATACTCTCGACCAATGGCAGCACTCGCATAATTTTTCTGTAGATCGTCATGAAGCAGAAAGTAAAACCAAAATCGTACTACTACTAACCGTCGTCACTATG
Organism: Pseudanabaena sp. UWO310; assembly: GCF_006861605.1. Classification (NCBI taxonomy): domain Bacteria; kingdom Bacillati; phylum Cyanobacteriota; class Cyanophyceae; order Pseudanabaenales; family Pseudanabaenaceae; genus Pseudanabaena; species Pseudanabaena sp. UWO310. The sequence goes on from NZ_SELU01000020.1 coordinate 10,147, forward strand.
ATGGCGGAAATTGGATCTGGAATCGTTTTTGGTTCGATGGCACTGTTAGCGATTGCCAAGAGAAGTACCAATAAACCGAGCAATCTCCGAAAATAATTGACTCCATCAAATAGTTCTAACCATGCCCAAGTAAACAAAGCGCCAAAAGCCAATAGGCTTAACCCCGAATTCACTTTACCTGTGGTAACAATCAGTTGGAGCAAACTAGCTACACCCCAGACAATTACGCAAGGGGAGCGAGGCAGATATCTTGTTCTAAGGTCGCAGGTTTTAGCTCTGGATTTTAACTATGCTGAGGTACTTAAGTAGCTAAGCATAAGTAAACTTAAAACCTAGAAGAGCGTACCGCCCGCTGCGCGGGCGGTACGCTCTCTGGTTTTGGTTTTTAATTATGCTGAGGTACTTAATGGGAATGATTAATGGGAATGTGTTTTTTAAGTGGTTGACTTGAGGTGTGTTTATTTACAAACGTCTGGTTTCCAATCACAATTTTATAAATACCTTCGTAGGCATTAGCGATGATTGCGTAGCCATTACTATCGGTTTTTAATTCGACATTGGTGCGCCATGTTTGGTTAATGAGACGATTTAATCTTGTAAAAGCAGGTTTAGGAATACCATCCTTATTAAGAATCCCCGTAGGTGCGCCCAGCCAAGCCCCGCGATCGCTATATGACCAGAGAAAAATGCCTGATATATGGGGATAGCTATAAGCAAGTCGATACAATAATTCGAGATAATCAGCTTGTATTAGTTCGTGATCGCGATCGCTTTGCCAATCCGTATAGGTACGGCTAAAGTCAAGGTTGGGGATCGTAGCTCCTGATAGGACACTAACTTCAGTAAAAACAATTGGTTTACCCAAACTAGAGAGATTCTCAATAGTAGTTTTTAGTCGCTCGATTGTCCAATTTCCGCCAAACATATGAGCTTGCTGACCGATACTATCAAATGGAACTTGAGCTTTTTGGAACTCCTGTAGTATTTGGGGATAACGAGAATTTGAAATAAAGTCATTAATCACAGCTCTAGTTTTGGGGTTAAGCTGCTTGAATTTAGTTAGATATTCTTTAACAATATTGATCTTTCCCTGCTCTTTGAATAAATCCGTAAAAGGGTGATCGTAATTATCCCAAGTCACTAATTCATTAAATACATCTACCTCATCAAGTAGCGGGAAAATAAATTCGGACATATGTTGGATAACTTTATCCATGTACAAGCGGACTTCTTGAGATGTCAGTTCCCGATTCTCTAGCCATAGGGGCAAACAAGCTGGATTATGATTCCAAAATAAAGGATGTCCGCGCAGATAGAAGTTATGGTGCTTTAGCCAAGCAATTTGCTGAAGTAATGCGGCATCGGCATATTGATTTTCCTGTGGTTCGTAATAGCGCCAATAGAAAGTTACTGTTGCTGCGTTGAAAAGCTGAAGGAAATATTCACGATGAAGGCGATCGCTTGTACTCTCATTATCTTTAAAATTGAGATTTGTGTGATAAGCGGCTCCAAAGTTAAATAGGTGTCGCCAATGCTCTATTTTTACAATTTGATTGGCAATGGGTTGACCAGCGAGATCGAGCAATCTTACTTCTAAATTTGCCGTCCTTAATTTTTGAATTCGGCGATCGCTTTCTTCATTTATCGCTTGCCAGTTTTCTGCTCCACTATATTTTTGCCCAAAAAATACCGATAGAACTGTACTGATTCCTAACGTGCTAATTGCTCTAAAAAATTGCCGACGGTTCCATTTCATAGCTCTTTTTTAATCAGTGATGCTCGAATGCTTAAAGTCTTGGAAATAAGTAGGTTAGAACTGGTATTGCGATAGCATCAGGCAATTAAACTACAGCACTTTCATTAATCGCTAATTTTTTACCTGTAGCATCGAGTATTGCCTTGACACCAAGAGGCAACACCGCATTTTCCAGAATATGACCGAACATCAGATTGTATAAAGTTGGTTTTCCCAAGGGTTCAAAGCGATCGCGTAGGACTTCTTCTAGACTAAAGCTTCTTAAGCCACCATCCTTGGCTTGACAGTCCGAGAAATGTCCCAAGGCAAAACCTGCCGCTGCTTGTAATTTCCCAGCGAGAAATAGTTGCGTTAACATCCGATCGATCCGATAGGGTTCTTCACTAATATCTTCTAAGAAAAGAATCTTGCCCCTTGTGTCGATTTCATAGGGGGTTCCCAAAAGACTCACCACCAAACTGAGATTACCGCCAACAAGTTCACCTGTGGCTTGTCCTGAAACAATAGTGACTAGACGATGTTTGCGAGCTTCATCATCTGTGCCTCTGTAGGGAGACTTGGCAATTTCTCCAATGCTTTGATTAGCCATGACTGCGCGACGAAAATGTGCGATCGCATAGTCACCAACGGCACTTAAACCTGACGATCCGTGAAAGGTAACTAGCCCTGTTTTTTGATGGATTGCCAATACCAAAGCCGTGACATCACTATGTCCGATAAATACTTTGGGATTTTGGCGAATCATTTCGTAATCTAATAAATCCAGCAATCTAGTACTGCCATAGCCACCCGAAAAGGTAAAAACACCACGAATATCGGGACGGTGAAACATCTCATTAATATCCGATGCTCGTTCCGCATCTTTTCCTGCTAAATATCCATACTGAGAAGTAATATGTGAACCCAGTTCCACTTGAAAGCCATACTGCTCGACAATTTCTTTGGCAATTTTGATGTCTTCTGGCTCAAAGCTATAACTGGCAGGGGCTACCAGTCCCACTTTATCGCCTTTTTTTAATGCTGCGGGTTTGATGATTTTGCGATCGGCATTTTCCGACAACTGTGCCGAAGATTCCTTGGCAGTAATGAGACTGGTTGCTAGAGCGATCGCCCCAGAAGCACTAGCTAAAAATTGGCGGCGGGAGGCTTGGTAGTTCATGGTCAAAATAGGTCAAAAATTATCGGTTCAAAACGATGAAGTAATAGATATAGCTATAGTCACTTAAGTCAGGACATCAAACCCAATAGAGAGTTGCGGCGCGAAGCGCCGCAACTCTCTATTGGGTTTGATTTTTGTCCTAACATTACTGAATATAGCTATATTTACTGAATTAAACCCGCAATCATATTAATGCTCATCGCCACAATGGCCGTATTAAAGAAAAAGGAGAGAACTCCATGGGCTAAAGCCAATCGTCTCAGAGATTGTGAGGTAATTGCCACATCGGAAACTTGGCTAGTCATCCCAATCACAAAAGAAAAGTATAAAAAGTCCCAATAGTCTGGCTCGATATCTTCAGGAAAGGCTAATCCTCCAGCATAGGCATTACTCTGGGTCTTATGGTCTTGATAGTATTCGTGAGCATAGTGCATTGCAAAAATAGTGTGAACGAGCAGCCATGACCCAATAATTGTCGCCCCTGCAAGCAATAAATGGAGCAGTACTACATTTAACGCTCCTCCTTTTGTATCTCGCAAGGTAAAAGCGATCGCTAAAAAACTAGCACAGGCAGCAGCGGTAATTAAGCTCAAAATCACAAAGCGTCCTTCATCTTGACTTTGAGCGTTACGGCGCATTGTTTTTGGCGTTACTTTCAACATTAGGAACCAAGTTGAAACCAAAAAACAGAGCATTCCAGTATCCCAAATACAGAGAATCCGAGTAGATAAATTAAACCAAGATGGAAGTAGAACCGACGCGATTAAGGCAAATATACTGGATAAAAATAGGCGAGAACGAATTCGCCATCGAGAGTGCAGTTGATGTTTGACCGTTGTTGGTTTAGGTTCTTGGGGTAATGTCATGGTTGTTTAGGGCTGTCAAGGGAGCGATTCTAGAAATAATCTCTCCCGATCCTGTGGATTTATAAATTTTACTGGAGTTATACCAATTCCCAAAATGGTAACGCCGTTTTGGGAATTGGTATTAGTTCGTGATGGTTTGCGAAGAAAAATGACTCAAGATATCCTATTTCTAACTAGATTGATTGAAATTACTGAAATTATTATCCAAGCCACTACAAGAAAATCTCAGTAAATTATATGTATTAATTCATGTATTAATTCACACTTTCTAAAATCCAATAACTCTGTCGCCCTATGATAATAACAACTAAGTAGCTAAGCATAAGTAAATTTAAAACTGAGAAGAGCATACCGCCTGCTGCGTGGGCAATACAATCTCTAGTTTTAGTTTTTAATTATGCCGAACAACCTAAATATTTATTTTTTAATTAATATTGTATAGATTAAAATAGCAATTCTAATTTCAATATTTCTCCTCTGCTAAGTAGCTAGGTATAATTAAATATAAAACCCAAAAATCTGTGTCATAGGCTGCGCGTAAGTCCCAGATTTTTAGTCTATATTTTAATCATGATTTTAGTCATGCCTAGCTATTTAGAAAAAACTGACTCATTAATAAGGTTAATAAGGAACTATGTCATGGTAACTAAGGAAGCTAGCCCAATCGATACGCATAAGCCAGCTAGAACACAGCAACGTCGATCGATTCCTTTACGGCTAATACTAATTGCCCCCTTTATCATTCAAATCTTTGCCGCTGTGAGCTTGACCAGCTATATTTCGATCCGCAATGGGCAAAAAGCAGTCAATGATTTAGCTAACCGACTGCGAGAAGAGGTTGATGCCAGAGTGGAACAGCATATAACCTCTTTTGTAGAAAAACCTTGGGTGGCAAACCAAATAGTTGCTGACGCTATCCATCAAGGAAGATTTAATCTTAATCTAGAGGAAAACGATCCGCAAAACGATCTGTTTTTAGTTCAGGATGTACGACTATTTAAGGCAATAACTAGTCTTTCTATAGGAACTCCCGACCGAGGTGCTTTTTTGGGGGCAAAAAATCAGAGCGAAAAAGAAATAAAAATTTTTACAGCCAATGAGAGTACGGGATATAAAAGATCGGAATTTACCATAAACGAACGAGGGGAACGGGCTAATTTAACCGATGTTCGACCTAATACTTATGATGCTCGCACGAGACCTTGGTACAAAAAAGCAGTTCAAGCCCAAATAGCTGTATGGTCAGAAATTTATCCCAGTTCCACAACTAATAAACCAGTAATTACGGCTAGTCGTCCAGTATTCGATAGTCAAGGCGGTTTATTGGCAGTTATTGCGGTAGATATTTCTCTCACAGACATTAATAAATTTGTCAGTACTGTTAGCCTAGGAAAGTCAGGCAAGATTTTCATTGTTGAGCGTAATGCCAATATGGTTGCTAGTTCTACCAATGAAAATCCCTTTATAACTACTGACCCTAAACAGCCTGCTCAACGTTTAGCCGCTTCTGCGAGTTCCCAACCTATCATTAAAGAAGCCACTCAATTCTTGCAAAATAAATATCAGAAATTTTCATTAATCAACACCCCCACGAAAGATGAGTTTTATCAGCAAGGCGAACGTCAGTTTCTTCAAGTTACTCCCTTCAAGGACAAGTATGGATTAGATTGGCTGATTGTGATTGTTGTCCCCGAATCTGAGTTCATGGAGCAGATTAATGCCAATACCAATACCACGATTATGTTATGTATAGGAGCCTTATTCCTAGCCGTTATCTCTGGCTTCTATACATCCCGTTGGATTTCTCAACCCATTACAAGACTGAATCATGCCTCCGAAGAAATCACGAAAGGAAATCTCGACCAACAGATCCAACCAGAAGCGATTCGCGAATTGGATAAACTGGGACAAACCTTCAATGAGATGAGCAACCAACTCCAAGCCTCTTTTCACACTTTAGCTCAAGCCAACATTCAACTAGAGCAAAGGGTAGAAGAACGTACCGCCGAACTGGTCGAAGCTATGAAGAAAGCGGATAATGCCAATCAGGCGAAAAGTGAATTCCTTGCCAATATGAGCCATGAACTCCGCACGCCTTTAAATGGAATTTTAGGTTACGCTCAGATTTTGGGAAGGATGAAATCACTCCCAGAAAAAGCTACCCAAGGAGTCAATATTATTCATCAATGTGGTTCCCATCTGTTGACCTTAATTAACGATGTGCTGGATATTGCGAAAATCGAAGCCCGTAAACTTGAACTCGCTCCTAAAGCCATCTATCTACCTGCGCTTATCCAAGGCGTAGTGGAAATCTCCCAAATCCGCGCTGACCAAAAACGCCTCGACTTTATCTATGAAGCCGATCGCAATTTACCCATGGGAATCATTGCCGATGAGAAGCGCTTGCGTCAAGTCTTGATTAATCTATTGGGGAATGCGATCAAATTTACTAACAAAGGTAGCATCACCCTAACAGTCACCCCTTTAAAAATCAATGAAAATAATACGCATCTGCGCTTTGCTGTCACCGATACTGGGGTCGGCATCGCCCCCGATGACTTGCAGAAACTATTTCGAGCCTTTGAGCAGGTGGGCGATCGCTCCCGTCAAGCCGAAGGTACGGGCTTAGGACTTGCCATCAGCCAGCAGATCATTCAGTTGATGGGCGGACAGATTCAGGTCGAGAGCCAACTGGGTGTCGGCAGCACTTTCTTCTTTGAGATAGTGCTGCCCTTAGCAACTGATTGGAATCAACAGCAGACTATTAGCGCGGGAAATATCGTCAGCTATCAGGGGGAAAGGAAAAAGATTTTAGTGGTGGACGATCGCTGGGAAAATCGGGGCGTAATTCTATCTCTATTGGAGCCGTTAGGTTTCATTACCGCCGAAGCCGAAAATGGACTGGATGGCTTAGAGAAAATACGGATGGATTTGCCCGATCTGGTCATTCTCGATTTATCGATGCCCGTCATGAATGGGTTTGAACTATTGAAACATTTGCGGAGTGATCAGAACTTGTACCACTTAAGGGTTATTGTTTCATCGGCTTCCGTATCCAATATCGATCGCCAGATGAGTCTCAAGGCGGGGGGCGATGATTTCCTCGCCAAGCCCGTTCATGCTGGGGATTTATTCAATGCTTTAGCTACCCATCTCCAACTCACTTGGAATTATGAAGAAACGGTAACAGAGGTTAACGATGCTGAGCGAGAAATAATCGCTCCCGACCCTGCGGATTTACAAATTTTATTAGAGTTAGTACGCGATGGCTTAATCAAAAAAGTGACGCAGGTGGCAAAGGAAATCGAGCAAAAGGATGCTCGTTATCAACCTTTTATCCAAAAAATCCTGCAATTGGCTAAGAAATTTCAGTCAGAGCAGATCGAAGAATTGATTCAAAGCCATCTCATCTCAACTAAGTAGCTAAAATAGGACTTACGCCATGCTAACAATTTTACTGGCTTTTGGGTAGATGTGGCGCGGGCTTGCCTGCGCCACATCTACCCAATGCGTATGAGAAGCTAACTAATTAATAAGTAATTATGTCATGGGAACTAAGCGAGCTAAGCAAATAGATCCAAGTAAATCAGATAGAACGCAGAACCGTCGATCGCTTCCCTTAAGATTAATATTAGTCGCACCCTTTACCTTACAAGTATTTGCGGCGGTTGGGATAACAGGATGGCTATCTTTACGCAATGGTCAAAAAGCCGTCAATGAAGTTGCCAGCCAATTGCGCGTGGAATTATCGCAGCGAATTGAGGAAAAACTAAAAACCTATACCGAAATTCCCCATGCCATCAACCGCCTCAATGCCTCTGACTTTACTAGAGGGATAATTGATGTGAGTGGAGTCAAGGGTGAATCACAAATGTGGGAGCAAATGCAGATTTATCCAGACATTGGCGAAGTCCTATGTGGTGATGAAAATGGGAACTTTCTTGGTGTTGATAGGCTTTCAGAAAAAGATCGTTCCAAGCTATCTCTAGCCTTTAGCAATTCGTCAACCAAATTTATCTTTCAATATGTCACTTTAGATTTTGAGGGTAATCGTACTGAGCAGATTAATTTTGGCAAAAAAATCTACGATCCTCGCGTTCGACCTTGGTACAAAGCCGCAAAGGCGGCGGGGCAAAATGTCTGGAGCGAGATTTACCTGCATTTCACGCTCCTATCTCCAATGATCACGGCTAGTGTACCTGTCTATAGCCCAATTGATAAATCCTTAATTGGGGTTTGTGCTACCAATCTCTATTTGTCTCAAGAACTATCAAAGTTTCTGCAAGGTTTGAATATTGGCAAAACAGGCAAAGTCTTTATTGTGGAGCGCTCTGGTAAATTAGTGGCAACTTCTGCTCAGGAACCGATGTTCAAGGGTACAGGAGATAATACTACGCGTTTAGCAGCCGTGGATAGCCCTAATCCCATTATTAGAGCTACGGCTCAGTTTTTGGGCGATCGCTTTCCCAGCCTAAACCAGATCGAGCAATTTGACTTTAATCTGCAAGGCAAGAAGGAGTATATCCAAGTAGTGCCATTTAAGAACTTAAATCTAGACTGGCTGATTGTGATTGCCATTCCCGAATCTGATTTTATGGAACAAATCGATGCCAACACCAATACCACGATTATGCTATGTTTGGGAGCCTTGGCTCTAGCGGCAATCTCTGGCTTCTATACATCCCGTTGGATTTCCCAACCCATTACGAGACTGAATCAAGCCTCCGAAGAAATCACGAAAGGAAATCTCGACCAACAGATCCAACCAGAAGCGATCCGCGAATTGGATAAACTGGGGCAAACCTTCAATGAGATGAGCAACCAACTCCAAACCTCTTTTCACACTTTAGCTCAAGCCAACATTCAACTAGAACAAAGGGTGGAAGAACGTACCGCTGAACTGGTCGAAGCCAAGAAAAAAGCGGATAACGCCAATCAGGCTAAAAGTGAATTCCTTGCCAATATGAGCCACGAACTCCGCACGCCTTTAAATGGAATTCTAGGTTACGCCCAGATTTTGGGAAGGATGGACGCACTTCCCGAAAAAGTCAGCCAAGGAGTCCATATTATTCACCAATGCGGTTCCCATCTGTTGACCTTAATTAATGATGTACTGGATATTGCGAAAATCGAAGCCCGTAAACTCGAACTCGCTCCCAAAGCCATCTATCTACCCGCCCTCATCCAAGGTGTAGTGGAAATCTCCCAAATCCGCGCTGACCAAAAACGCCTCGACTTCATCTACGAAGCCGATCGCCATTTACCCATGGGAATCGTTACCGATGAGAAGTACTTGCGTCAAGTCTTGATTAATCTTGTGGGTAACGCGATCAAATTTACTGACAAAGGTAGCGTGATCCTAAAGGTCGAACCTTTAGAAATCAATGAAAATAATACACATCTGCGCTTTGCCGTCACTGATACTGGGGTGGGCATCGCCCCCGATGACTTACAGAAGCTATTTCGAGCCTTTGAGCAGGTGGGCGATCGCTCCCGTCAAGCCGAAGGTACGGGCTTAGGACTTGCCATCAGCCAGCAGATCGTTCAGTTGATGGGCGGACAGATTCAGGTCGAGAGCCAATTGGGTATCGGTAGCACCTTCTTCTTTGAGATTGTACTTCCCTTAGCGAATGATTGGAATCAGCAGCAGACTATTAGCGCGGGAAATATTGTCAGCTATCAGGGAGAAAGGAAAAAGATTTTGGTGGTGGACGATCGCTGGGAAAATCGGGGCGTAATTCTATCTCTATTGGAGCCGTTAGATTTTATGATCACCGAAGCCGAAAATGGACTGGATGGTTTAGAGAAAATACGGATGGATTTGCCCGATCTGGTCATTCTTGATTTATCGATGCCCGTCATGAATGGCTTTGAGCTATTGCAACATTTGCGGAATGATCAGAACTTCCGTCACCTAAAGGTTATTGTTTCATCGGCTTCCGTATCCAATATCGATCGCCAGTTGAGTCTCGAGGCGGGGGGCGATGATTTCCTCACCAAGCCACTCCATGCTGAAGATCTATTCAATGCTTTAGCCACCCATCTCCAAATCACTTGGAATTATGAAGAAACTACAACACAGGCTAAGGATAGCCAACTAGAAGTAATTGCTCCCGATCCTGCGGATTTACAAACTTTATTAGAGTTAGTAGAAGATGGGTTACTGAGAAAAATGACGCAAGTAGCGAAGGAAATCGCCCAAAGGGATGCCCGCTATCAACCTTTTACGCAAGTAATCCTAAAGCTAGCCAAAGAATTTCAATCAGAAAGAATTGAGCAGATAATACAGCAATACCTAACCCATGATCCTAAAAATAGTTCATAAATTACCATTTCAAAACTATTTTTTTGTGAATAATTTTCGTGAATAATTTTCGTGAATAATTTTTCGTGAATAATTTTTTGTGAATTGCTTTATTCAGCAGTTCAGCATAATTAAAATCCAGATCTAAAACCTGCGGCGCACCCGCAGCCTACACCGCAGGTTTTAGGATTCGGCTAAATCTCAACTCATGGACTAATTATTATGGACTAATTATTTATGCAGCCGAATCAAACTTTCAATTTAAACTTCAGACATCTATTAAACTCTAAAACTTCTCTACAAAAGCAAATTCTAATTACGGTATCGAGTCTATTATTAATTGCCCTACTCCCAACCATTGCCCTGCTGACTTGGACGGCAAGGCGATCGCTTTTGGAGCGCACCCAAGCGGAAGGGGTTCGTATTGCTCAGGTGTTGGCACTCAGTGCTGGGGTAGTCGAGAAAATCCCCCAAGATGTCGAGAAAGTCCTTGAGGATCAGATGATTGTTTCGGCAACCATTACGGCTCATCTCGTAGGGATTGCGGAGGCTAGTGGGCTAAGTCCAGAGCAAATAAACAATCGGCTGAAGGCGATCGTCAAGGCTAGCGTCCTAGATGAGTTTTGGATTACCGACGAAAAGGGGAAAGCCTACCTCACTAATACTGGTGTTGATTTCACCTTTAGCCCCGATCCCCAAAAACAGCCGCAGGCTCACATCTTTTGGCAAATCCTCCAAGGCAGTAAAAAGACCGTGGTGCAGGAAGCGCGACGACGTGAGGTGGACAATCAAATTTTCAAGTATGTTGCGGTGGCAGGTCTCGACAAACCTCGGATCGTGCAAGTGGGCTATAACGCCCAACTTCTCGAGAGTATTCGCCAAAAAGTCGGGATCAAGCCCCTAGTCAATCATCTCCTCAAGGGAGAAAATGTCCGCGCAATTTGGGTGGTAGATTCTAAGCTGAAAGTGCTGGCGGCCGATCGCATCGCAAAATCGACAGATTCCGATGCAGCTCTAGATCTAGGGGTAACGGATTTATCCAGCCTTCAGAATGCGATCGCTAGCAATCAGATTTTCAGTCAGATCGATGGTAAGTTTCTTAAAGTTGTCGCCCCCCTGCCCGATACCGAGGGTCATGTCCGAGGTGCAGCGATGGTTTATTTATCCTTAGAATCAGTACAGGATGCGCTCAATGATCAACTAAAACTAGCCCTTGCCTTAACTATTGTGGTTCTCACCATTGGTCTGTCCGCTTCCTATTTCCTATCCCGTTGGATTACACAGCCTATTCTGCTATTAAGCCGAGCCTCCAAACTTCTCTCGGAAGGACAATGGGAACAGGTGGTGGCAATTAATCGCTCGGACGAATTAGGAGAGTTGGGAAACTCTTTTAATCTCATGGCTAACCAGTTACAAGATTCCTTTCGGGCTCTAGAAAAAGTCAATGCCGACCTCGAAGATCGAGTGGAAGAACGGACTGAGGCTCTTAGAATCAGTGAAGAACGCTTCCAGTTAACGATGCAGAGCGTCAATGACGGTATTTGGGATTGGTATCTTGATACCAATCAAGTCTATTTTTCTCCCCAGTGGAAACTCATACTGGGCTACGCTGATGATGAATTGGTCAACAAGCTTAGCACTTGGGAAGAGCTGACACATCCCGAAGACTTGGGATCAGCTTATGCAGGTATCCATGCGCACCTAAAGGGCTTAACTTCTACCTATCACTTAGAATTTCGGATGCGCCACAAGGATGGCGACTATCGCTGGATTTTGTCGCGGGCGAAGGTAGTGGCGTGGGATGGGATGGGGCAGCCCCTAAGATTAGTAGGTTCCCATACTGATATTAGCGATCGCAAAGTTACGGAAATAGAACTACAGGCTGCCAAACAAGCCGCAGATAATGCGAATCAAGCCAAAAGTGAATTCCTTGCCAATATGAGCCATGAACTCCGCACGCCTTTGAATGGGATTCTGGGTTACGCTCAGATTTTGGGAAGGATGGACGCACTTCCTGAAAAAGTCAACCAAGGAGTCCATATTATTCACCAATGTGGTTCCCATCTGTTGACCTTAATTAACGATGTGCTGGATATTGCGAAAATCGAAGCTCGTAAACTTGAACTCGATCCCAAAGCCATCTATCTACCTGCCCTCATCCAAGGTGTAGTGGAAATCTCCCAAATCCGCGCTGACCAAAAACGCCTCGATTTCATCTACGAAGCCGATCGCCATTTACCCATGGGAATCATTACCGACGAGAAGCGCTTGCGTCAAGTCTTGATTAATCTTGTGGGGAACGCGATCAAATTTACCGACAAAGGTAGCGTGATCTTAAAGGTCGAGCCTTTAGAAATCAATGAAAATAATACACATCTGCGCTTTGCTGTCACCGATACTGGGGTGGGCATCGCCCCCGATGACTTGCAGAAACTATTTCGAGCCTTTGAGCAGGTGGGCGATCGCTCCCGTCAAGCCGAAGGTACGGGCTTAGGACTTGCCATCAGCCAGCAGATTGTTCAGTTGATGGGCGGACAGATTCAGGTCGAGAGTCAACTGGGTATCGGCAGCACCTTCTTCTTTGAGATAGTGCTGCCCTTAGCAAATGATTGGAATCAACAGCAGAATATTAGTGCGGGAAATATCGTCAGCTATCAGGGGGAAAGGAAAAAGATTTTGGTGGTGGACGATCGCTGGGAAAATCGGGGCGTAATTCTATCTCTATTGGAGCCGTTAGGTTTTATGATCACCGAAGCCGAAAATGGACTGGATGGCTTAGAGAAAATACGGATGGATTTGCCCGATCTGGTTATTCTCGATTTATCGATGCCCGTCATGAATGGGTTTGAGCTATTGAAACATTTGCGGAATGATCAGAGCTTGCGTCACCTAAAGGTTATTGTTTCATCGGCTTCCGTATCCAATATCGATCGCCAGTTGAGTCTCGAAGCGGGGGGCGATGATTTCCTCGCTAAGCCCGTTCATGCTGAAGATCTATTCAATGCTTTAGCCACCCATCTCCAACTCACTTGGAATTATGAAGAAACGGCAACAGAGGTTAACGATGCCGAGCGAGAAATAATTGCTCCCGATCCTGCGGATTTACAAATTTTATTAGAGTTAGTACGCGATGGCTTAATCAAAAAAGTGACGCAGGTGGCAAAGGAAATTGAGCAAAAGGATGCTCGCTATCAACCTTTTATCCAAAAGATCTTGCAATTGGCTAAGAAGTTTCAGTCAGAGCAGATCGAAGAATTGATTCAAAAACACCTACATGATAAGTAACCAAAACCAGAGAGTAACGCTCGCGTAGCGAGCGCTACTCTCTGCTAGCCTTAGCTAGTATCACTCCCCCGAAGATGAGTAGCGGCGCGAAGCGCCGCTACTCATCTTCGGAGGTTCCTTACCTTGCTATAGCCCGATCGCGTTAAATACTCAGCCAATTAATAATATATTTTGCCACCACCCCATTTGATACCAACAATTTTAGGCTGAAGTAGAATATGCCCTGCAATGCTTTCCAGATCTTCATCACTGAGATTTCTCATTTGCGGAAAAATATCGGAACTCTTGATGCTTGGGTGAAGTTCGGAGATTTCTATCGCACCATCATAGGTAGTAGGATTTTTGAGATAGTCTACCAAACCTTTAAGATTATTGCGGTTAGGTAAGGCTCCTGATAAATCTTCTGGTGAAAGTCCGACGTTTTGGTTAGTTTTGGTTATACCTCCAGCATGACATTGAGCGCAAGCATAATTAAAAAGCCGTTTACCTTCTTTAACTTGAGTCAAACTTATAACAATTGTGTCTCCTCTATCATTCAAAGGAACTGTGCGGGTTGCTTCATTCAGTTCGAGAGCTGAAGCTTCACTCACAAATATTTGCAATGAGAATAGCAAGGTAGCCAAAATTAAACTGATGCATTTTTTTAGCATATTTTTCCCACAAGAATTTCAAATTTGCCAAAGGGCGATCGCTCTATGCTTTATCCCAATTCACGAAAGTGTGATCACAATTTTGTGAATTAAAAACTAAACCCCGTAGGGGTTTCCAAGCTCAAAATGGTATAGCCATTTTGAGCTTTGGCATTATTTCAAATAATACTCAGTAGCTAAGCATAAGTAAACTTCAAACTTAGAAGATTGTACCGATCGCATAGCGATTGGTACGCCCTCTAGCTTTAGTTTTAATTATGCTGAAATAATTATGTTTAACGCATAAAACAATAGGGTGTTTGCAAAGCGATCGCTGTAAGTATCATGACTAGAGTATGGGTATGAAAAAGCTGTCTTTCAAAGAAAAGATTTCCGATATTGTTCTGAAAAATGCTCGAGACTGGGAGCATTACTAGTGAGCGATATTCTCAAAGAAAAAGAGTCCCCTAGCGAGTAGGGGACTCTTTTATACTTAATTCAAAGGTAATTATTAAGGTGTTTCCAATCGATCGCGTCCCCTAGCGAGTAGGGGATAAAGATTCGGTTTTGCGGGATAGATGCGCCCGAAAAGTTTCCAATCGATCGCGTCCCCTAGCGAGTAGGGGAATCGCCTCACTTGTCACCCTTACCCCCGCACAGATCGGTTTCCAATCGATCTCGTCCCCTAGCGAGTAGGGGACGGAGACAATCTCAGGAGCCACCTTTGTCCAATCGTTTCCAATCGATCACGTCCCCTAGCGAGTAGGGGAAAGACAGATACTATGGCGCTTGGGATTTTGAAGAGTGGTTTCCAATCGATCGCGTCCCCTAGCGAGTAGGGGATGAACAACACAGAGGCAATCAAGTATCAGCTTGGGACGTTTCCAATCGATCGCGTCCCCTAGCGAGTAGGGGGAGCAAAGCTGAATACACTGGACAAATACGAGCGAATGTTTCCAATCGATCGCGTCCCCTAGCGAGTAGGGGAGTTAAAGAAGTAACTATTGATGGTTACACTCAGTTTGTGTTTCCAATCGATCGCGTCCCCTAGCGAGTAGGGGAAGATCGAGCAAATTAAACGTATCAGACTCGTAAAACGGGGTTTACAATCGATCGCGTCCCCTAGCGAGTAGGGGATCTAAACCTTAAATTTATGCCAGACATAACAACAGATGAGTTTACAATCGATCGCGTCCCCTAGCGAGTAGGGGAACTAAAATAGTTCGGAGTTAAAGGTTAAAAGTTATGTAGTTTCCAATCGATCGCGTCCCCTAGCGAGTAGGGGATCTAATCGATTCTCTTTCTAAAGAGATTAAAGAGAATGTTTCCAATCGATCGCGTCCCCTAGCGAGTAGGGGAACACAGACAATAACGCGACTGTTTCTGATTTTCCTTTGTTTCCAATCGATCGCGTCCCCTAGCGAGTAGGGGATCAGAAAGTCTAAAACTGTTGACTGCCTAGAGTTTTTGTTTCCAATCGATCGCGTCCCCTAGCGAGTAGGGGATTTATGTAATGCGAACCTGCAAGAACCATCCAGAACGGTTTCCAATCGATCGCGTCCCCTAGCGAGTAGGGGAAAAATTGAGCTTGAAAAAAAATCGTTTGACGCTAGGTTTCCAATCGATCGCGTCCCCTAGCGAGTAGGGGAATCACCGCGGTCGCGGACGGGCGTGCCGCGGTGGCGAGTTTCCAATCGATCGCGTCCCCTAGCGAGTAGGGGAATACCCAACCATCGCATTCCGCCCAACATAGAAGAGAGTTTCCAATCGATCGCGTCCCCTAGCGAGTAGGGGACTTAGAAGAGATTTGCCAAAGGGCTTACAGTTTGGGTGTAAAAGTTTCCAATCGATCGCGTCCCCTAGCGAGTAGGGGAGTAAAACAAACAACAGAGAACACGGCAATGACTACTCAGTTTCCAATCGATCGCGTCCCCTAGCGAGTAGGGGAGTACCCATATTAGCACCCTTACACCGCCTCGAGTCTAGACATCATTTGCGAACCCTCCGCAAAAAACAGGTGAAAAACAAAAAATACAAACACAAAAAAGCCTTGAAACCCATGCCCAGCAAAGCATCGAGGGCTAACACGCAAAAACGTCATTTCAGCCCCAAACGCCAACCCATCGCAAAACCATGATACAAAACGGCTCAGATCGAGGCAGAGCAAAGCATCAGCGATCAAACAACGACTATGGACGGGGAGGTAGTTTTGGTAAAACATCCCTAATCGGTTCGCGGATTGGCAATTTATCCAACTCTTTTCTATCTAGATCTCGCGGTTCTAACTTCTTGATTTCCTTATTGACCTCATCCTTACCACGCTGCTCCAAATTTTTAATCTCCTTTTTGACATCCTCTTTCACATTATTTTTTTTATCCAGAATCACCTTAGCACTTGGGAAAAGCGCTTCAAACTTAGCTTGAACCTTACCCAAACTTGGCAGATCCCTTCTAAAACCCTTTACAGCAGGACTACTCAACAACCGCTCATACTCCGACTGCGAAATCTTTTGCAACTCCAGTTTTCGCTCTTTCCTAAAATTACGGAGCCTTTCACCACTCCTAACCAACTGCACCTGCGGATTCGGCTCATTGCGCGTGACCGCCACCTCACCCTCCAAAACTTGAATCTGATCATTACCCTGCTCATCAACTTCCAATAGATAAGTCGTACCACGCACCGCCGCACTGATAGAAGAAGTACAAGCCGAGACAGCACCATTAATTAACACACTACCCTTTTGTAATTGAGCACCACACTTACCCACCGTCAAAAGCGAATTCTTACTAAGACGCGCGATCGCATTATTATTAAACTCTATCTCAGCCCTAGACTCACCCGTCCTGACCTGCTCCTGCGACTTCGCCACATCATTAACCGCCGCCTTGCGATCGCGAATAAAAACCTCATCCCCATCAAGAATTTCCGTCACCTTAGCCGATTGACCATCAACATTCAGTTGACTGGCAGGCGAAGCCGTTGGAGTAGCAACTGTCGGCGCAGCAGAACTTGACACGGAGCTAGACACAGGACTGGGCGCAGAACTAGATAAAGAATTTGGCGCAGAATTTGGCGAAGGCTCATTGTTACTACAGCTAGCAAGTAACGAAATCAAAATTAGGAATAGCGCTTTTTTCATATTTACAAGACCTCACAAGGTTTTCGTATCTTGACAGCTCTAAATTGATAGCTATAGCAATCCTAAAACCAAAACCAGAGAGCATACCGCCTGCGCAGCGGGCGGTATGCTCTTCTAGGTTTTAAGTTTACTTATGCCTAGCTATTTATAAGTTAGTGGAGCGAAGCCGAAGCCCCATTTTTCCCATAAAAATATTATTTTTTCATAAATAATTTGGGACTGCTATCCAAGCATGTAAATTAAGACATAAAATCCATTCCCAGAGTTGCCGTACTCCAACCCACAACGCTATGAATATTTTTTATGAATATTTTTTAGCAAAAGATGAGTAGCGATGAGCAGCGATGCCACGTATCCTTGATCGCTCCCACGATCTCACCTTAAAATCGCGATCGGCAAGTTTGTTTTTGTAACTAAAACACAGGGTTAATTCCATGATTACCTATACAACAAAGCGACAATCCGTAGATCGATCAGCCTTAGTGCAACCCGATGCCAGTACCTGCCAAAGCGCCGCAATTTGTGAAGCCCTTGGGAAACCAGCTGCAGATATCGAAACAGTACGAACAGCCTTACTCGGCTTGGGAACGGCGGGCGACCCTACCGTCATGGGGGCTTATCTCAAAAGTGTCATTGGCGACAAGTACCGCTATAACGGCAATGCCAGCCTACTCGATATGCTTGCCGCAATTAGAGATTTAGGAGCATTCTTAATCATCCATACCAGCCTGACTATCAGCGGACATGTGATCTCGATAAACGCCGTTGATACCGATGACACTGGCATCATCCAAAATTTCCATGTTTTCGATTCGTGGAGTGAATTCGATGGCGCAAGCTTCTCCTATCCCAATCTAGCCGAGGATTGCTTTGCAGGATTGTATTCCAAGAATTTGATATATTCAGCTTGCGTCGCAGACGATGGAAAATTTGAGACCGCAAAAGCTCAGTACTTACTAGATGCTCCCGATAGCCAAAAGAAAGGAGCTTGGTTGCATATCGTCCTCCCCTAGCTGTCCAATTCCTTAAGAAATTGGTAACGCTTCGCGCCACTACTCTCCTAAGGAAATTTTTGAAAGCTTTGCTTTGCAAAGCTTTCAAAAATTTCCTTGGTCTGGATTTGAGCGCGAAGCGCTGTAATTTAGCTAACAGCAACTTCAAAATGACGGGACTGATCGGGATCGAACCGATGACCTAGCGCTTAGGAGGCGCTTGCTCTATCCAACTGAGCCACAGCCCCAAAACCGTTACAAGATCGCTTTTAAAAAGTAATTTTAAAAAAGCTCAAAAAGCAACATAGACATTATAGCAAGCACCTGTAAAAAATATTAAAGCCCAAGAGAGGATTGCTACGC
Source organism: Pseudanabaena sp. UWO310 (assembly GCF_006861605.1). Taxonomy (NCBI): domain Bacteria; kingdom Bacillati; phylum Cyanobacteriota; class Cyanophyceae; order Pseudanabaenales; family Pseudanabaenaceae; genus Pseudanabaena; species Pseudanabaena sp. UWO310. The sequence goes on from NZ_SELU01000020.1 coordinate 28,641, forward strand.
AGAGCGTAGCAATCCTCTCTTGGGCTTTATACCAAATGAGTATCAGTAGAAGTATCAATGACTAGTAACCGATAAGCCCTCAACAATCATTGCCGATACATACAGAGAACCATGCCATTGGCGATCGCTAGCCACGGCAACCACCTGATTGAGTGCAGTATAAGCATTTCCCGACAGCATCGTATCCTTCACCCTGCCGATGATTTTGCCATTTTTAACGCGATAGCCCAAATCGACATTAATCGAAAAATCCCCCGACAAGTCCATATCGTCACCGAGAACTTGATCGACGATCAATCCATTTTTTAAAGTTGCCGCCAATTCTAAAATATCGCCTTGAATAGTTTGACTGGCGGAGATTGCTAAATTAAATAGTCCCGGACTAGGATAATTGCCCAAATCCCCGCGAAAACCGTTCCCCGTAGCCGCAATATTTAACTCATCGCAAGTCTTGAGATCGCCATAAAACCCCTGTAAAGTACCGCGATCGATCCATTTAATTTCTTGAGTTGGCGTGCCTTCATCATCAAAGGGCGAGCTATAAACCCCAAAATCGGGATGTTGCGTCACGCTAAACATATCAGCAATTACTGGCTGTCCGACCTTATCTTGCCAAGGGGTAGCTTTTTGCAGCACCTGCCTGCCACTCATCGCCATCGCCACTATTCCCCAGAGCAGATCAGCAGCCTTGCTCGTAAAGATCACAGGTACTTTCCCCGATGGCGCAGGCGCATTTTTCTTCGCCCAGTCTAAATATTGCCGTACCTTTTGGGCGATCGCCTCAGGCGACAAGTTTCCCCGCTCCGATCGCCCATACCAAACATTGAGAAAATCATCGCCCCGCGTCAACTCCGCACTCAGAGAGCCATCCACCGTAATATCAGTGTAGCCGCAGTCCAAGCCCCGACTATTCAGAATACGTACCGTCTCGCGACTACAATCCCAATCCGCACTACAAATTGCCTCAGGATAACTTGCCAATACCTGCGCGATCGCCTCGCGCCCCCAATCAACCATCTGTTCGACATTAATCTCCTTTCCATAGAGTTTGGGGTAATCAGCAACGGTAGTTTCCCGCAATCGGATCTCTTCAGGCTCGTTCAGCCCACTCAAGGCGATCGCTTGCGCGACCAAGTCAGAGGGTTCGACCGATCCATAGGCGATCGCTAAACCCACTCTCCCCCCTTGCCAAACGCGCAGTCCCACCCCTTCAGAGTCAATACTTTCAAGCTGTTTCAGGCGATTTGCCTCAAAAAAAACAGGATGCGAAACTGAATTCGAGACATATACTTCCGCAGCTTCCGCTCCTGATTTGAGGGCAAGTTCTAGTAATTGTTCGGGGTCAATGGTCATGGCGATCGCTAAGGATTTCTCAACCTAGATGCTACCAAATAGCGACAACCTCCAGATATAGAATGGCGGCGCAAATCACCACCATTCTCTTCTGGGATTTTATTCGAGATTTGAGAAAGGGTTTGCTATGCAAACCCTTTCTCAAATTCCAAAAGTAAAAGCCTTGCTTAGCAAGGCTTTTACTTTTGGAATTTAAAAATTTGCCAGCTTAACCTGAACTGACGTGAATACCAATTCAAAAAATGGCAATGCCATTTTTTGAATTGAGTTTAGGTAGCATGGCGACCCATTAAACCAGCAAGATTAGCTAGAGCAGTAAAACCGCGTTTCATTTTTTGCTTGCGCTGCATCTTGCGAAGAATATTAACCACAGCCTCTAAGTCATGGTTATCATCTGGAGGCTTCTTGGCACGAAGATGTTTGAAAGGTAGCGTGATCCCAAAATGAAGAGCGGCATTGCAAAAAGCATTGAGCATCGCCCGTTCAGGAGCATGAACGCCAATGGCAGTCTCTCCCACTTGAATCAAGCAGCCTTTGTCACTGCCCGTTGCCTCGCGGGTAATCCCACCGACAGTCAGCAGACAGCGCATGGTGATGTAGTCCGATACAGCCACAGGCGAGGAAAAGCTTACCTGCCAATTATCCTTATGAGCATCTAGGCGCGAACAAAGCATTTGCCAAACCGTAAAGAATTCCGAAGACTCGTTTTGACCGACAACATTTTCTGAAATGCCAAAAGAGCGTGCCTTAGAAGCCGATAAACTGAGGATTGGAGCAGATGAATCAGGAAAGCGCGTCATAGAGGAGACCAAAAACTCTTTGATTAATGTACGATAATCAAAGAAAAAAGTCACCCCCCATTTATAGGTAAAAAGATGCAAAAACAGGCAAAAAATAGCTTGGCAAATATTTTACTAATTCTTACAGATTCAAGCTCTTGATCCGTCGCCCATTAATGGCATGTTATAGCTATAGCTATCGCCAAATGGATCAGGACATAAAACCCAAAATCATGTTGTCGTGCGGAGCGCGACAACATGATTTTGGGTTTTAATTTTGTCCTCATAAGACTGGCGGTAGCTATATATTCACTTAAAAACCCAATAGAGAGTTGCGGCGCGAAGCGCCGCAACTCTCTATTGGGTTTGATTACTGACTATAGCTATGCCTAGAGCGCATGAATCACATTGGTGACCACTCCCCAAATATGCAAATCAACATTTTCATCGATTTCAATGGGTTGAAAATTTGGATTTTCGGGCATTAACCACAGTTTATTCCGATGCTTGCGCAAGCGCTTTACCGTTAGCTCTCCATTCACAACTGCGATCACGACCTTGCCGCTAATGGGTTCAATTGCGCGATCGACCACTAACAAGTCGCTGGGATGAATACCAGCATCCAGCATCGAATCACCGATAACCCGCACTAAAAAGGTCGATTCTGGATGCTTCACCAGATGGCGATTGAGGTCGATTTTTCCCTCTATATAGTCTTCAGTCGGGGCGGGCAAGCCTGCGGCAACTGGATTAAGATAAAGAGGTATCCTGCATCTAGTATCGCTATTGGTCGAAAATATCGACGCGACAATAGTTGATGGCTCTATCTTTTGGGGGTTTTGTAAGTTTTGGGGAATTCTCGCTAAGGCTTCTAAAATCTCATCGGCAATACTTACTGGCAAGCGCACAGCTTTAGTCGTTTCATTATATTTGCCAGTACCTACAGGACGGCCTGCACCCTGACGCTTCCCACCACGCGGCATAGTCTTTCTCTCTCGCTATTTAAATTAATTAAGTTGCCCGCATATCATGACGATGATAATTAAGGCGATCGCCTTAATTATCGCCACAGATATAAGAATGCGATTATATGAATATCGTACGCTAACAAAGATAATTTGCAAGAATTAGCGATTATTTTTATAGCTGCCGTCAAGCTATAAAACCCAAAAGCTTGTTAGGGACGATCCGCAAAATTTGGAATGCAGGATAGAGGAACCACTCAGGGAGGATTTCCAAAGGAGTTGCAAAGGGATTAGCAGGTTCGCCAACCATCGTCGGATCAAGCACTGCCAAACCAGTAATCAAAGCGATCGTGCCAGTAATAACTACGGGGAACATGTACAGGAGGTCATTTGGCCAAGCTGGTTCGCCATAATAATTGTGACCCATGTTCTTTTCCAACTTTGCCCGCAAAATTGGATCGTTCAAATCGGGAAGCTTTTCAGTCTTTGCCATTTTATCGCTCTATGTTATGGAGTAATGGTTTTCTAAAATTATGTAGTACGGAAATCGTAGGGGGGAGGCAAATACAAGAAACCTTACAAACGAAGGTTTACAAGGGACCAGAAATGCCTTGCTTGCGAATCATCAAGAAGTGGGCAAGCATGAACACAGCAATCAACCAAGGTAATACAAAGGTATGCAAGCTGTAGAAACGGGTAAGGGTTGCTTGTCCGACGCTTTGACCGCCACGGAGTAGTTCTACTAAGGTTCCGCCGACAACAGGAATGGCATCAGGTACGCCAGATACGATCTTTACCGCCCAGTAGCCGACCTGATCCCAAGGTAGAGAATAGCCAGTTACGCCAAAGGTAACGGTGATAACGGCAAGGATTACGCCAGTGATCCATGTCAATTCACGGGGCTTTTTGAAACCACCAGTCAAATAAACGCGGAATACGTGCAAGATCATCATCAAAACCATCATGCTTGCCGACCAACGGTGAATCGAGCGGATTAACCAGCCGAAGTTAACATCAGTCATGATGTAGCGGACAGATTCAAAGGCTTCCGTGACGGATGGCTTGTAGTAAAAGGTCATCGCGAAACCTGTCGCAAACTGAATCAGGAAGCAGGTGAGGGTGATGCCGCCAAGACAGTAAAAAATATTAACGTGAGGAGGAACGTACTTACTCGTAACGTCCTCTGCAAGCGCCCCGACTTCAAGGCGATCGTTAAACCAATCGTAAACTTTACTCATGTAATTGAAAAACCCAAGATTGCTGAACTAGTTAACAATTTTTTGATAGCTGTAATATATTTTAATGCTTTTGACAGATGTAAGCAAAGCTAAACATAGTTTTTTAACAGGCTTTAAAAACTTATATCAGATTTCCCCAGTGCATATCGAGCTTTAAGCGCTAACTCCAAGCAAATAAAGCAAATACTTGTTTGATTGGCTTGAGTTTGAGGATTCTTTGACCAGTTTTCACATCAATCACCCTATTAATCACCTAAAAATCATGACCATGAACGATTTACCAGATAAATCCACGGATAAAGATAGCGATCGCCCCGAAAGCCATAGCGCCATTATCCGCGAGATGAATATCGATGATATCGCCCCAATTTTTCACTTAGGCGAGCAATTATTTACTAGCGATCTCTATCCATACCTCTATCGGACATGGGACGAATGGGAGGTAATCGGCATGTACAATACGGACTCCGAATATTGCTTGGTTGCCGAAGTTGACGATCAACTAGCAGGGTTTATTCTCGGCACAATTATTATTAAGGCTTCATGGAAATATGGCTATATCACTTGGTTAGGGATTAGCCCCAACTTTCAGCGCAAGGGGATTGCCGATCGCCTTGTCGATAAGATCGTGGAGCGGATGATCGAGGATAACGTCAGGTTTATGCTCGTTGATACCGACCCCGCCAATACCCCCGCCATTAATTTCTTTACTCGCAAAGGTTTCGGCAATGCCAGAGAGCATGTTTTCCTGTCGCTAAATCTCGCCAAACATGAATATTACGGTAGATTGATTAATTACGAACGGGATAAAGCCGAGCGCAACCGTCCGCGATCGCGCCGCCGTACTTAAATTTAATTTTGTTTAAAGTTTGTATGGGGCATCAATCCATTTCTTGAGAAAAGGACTGACTTTGACTAATAACGATCGCAGTTTTGTGTAATCGTTAGTCTCATGATGAATACGTCCGAGGACAATCCCCACATGGCGATTTTGACTAGCAGCAAACTGGGCGATCGCAGACTTAGAAAAGTATGGTTTAGTTCTTTGGAAAAACAAACTAAAAGCTGTTGGTTTAAGAAGCCAGTCTCTTGCTTTTTGATTAGCCTCTTGCTCTTGGGGGGTAATGTCGCCTTCGTCAAGGTTATCTAAGTAAAATCCCTCATGCTTAAGAATGATGTGCGCCAGTTCGTGCATGAGCGTAAACCAAAACCAATCAATGCGATCATGTCTTAGTGTCAGCGCAATTACTGGATGAGCATCAACATAGAAAGCTGCACCATCTAAGTGAGTTTTGTTGAGATGAGGAACGATCACAAAGTGAATCCCTAAGCTAAGCAATAGGTCAGGAACTTTAGAAATATCTTCTTCTCGTTCAGCATAGGAAAGCAGAGTAGGAATCGCAAATTGCAGTTTGTCATGATCAAATTTGCTAACTTTTTGCGTTTTAGAGATATTTTCAACACGCTTTGCCCAAGCAATCCGAGCATTAACCTCTGATTCTTGGTCAGGATTACAACGCAGATTAGCTGCTAATTTAGGTGTTTCATTCGGAGATGTGATGCCTAAAAATTGACATACATTTTTTTCTAGATCTTCAATCGAATCAGATGCTTGAATCCATCCACGCCTAATAATTTCTGATACAGGAGTAATACTATAGAGCTTACTTTTGCGACTTATTTCTTGTTCTGCTGTTTCTTTTTGGGCAAGATGTAGACGGTAGTTTGCTTCTAAGTTAGTCCAAAATTGAGCGGAAGTCCCAAAAGCAGCAGACAATTCTATAGCAGTTTCAGGAGTTATTTGCTTTGTCCCCTTAACAATTTCATTAATAGCTTGAGCAGGTCTGTCTATAATTTCGGCTAAATCTTTTTGTGTCCATCCCCGCGCATCTATTTCTTCGCTCAAAATAGTGCCAGGAGAGGGAACTCTTGCTGGTTTAAGTTGTTTAATCATAGTTTTGCGCCTTTTACTTGTAGTGATCGCTAATTTCTAGAACTTGTATATACTTACCTTGCTTATCTTCTTCAATTGTCAAAATTAGTCGCCATTGCTTATTGAGGCGCATTGAGTATTTACCTTTTTTATCTCCCACCAATTTTTCTAATCGCCTACTTTTTGGCTCACGTAAATCCTGTTCATTTGATGCCGCAACTATTCGAGACATAACATTAAAGAAAGCTTCAACCACGCCTGCTTCATACTTATCTTCTCCTTTTAGTTCAGTATATAAAGCCTCCAGCCTTTTACTTTTAAATAAGAGTCGCATAATTAACCTCAAATCTTTATTTGGGGTTAATTATAACAGTTGATTCATCTAGAGGGTGAATGGCATAATGACTACATTACTATTTTTAAAATAAAAATGATGTATCAGTCTGATACCAACTAATTGGATACAGGTTCAATTACTACATATAGTGTCTAGAGTGTTTGCATAACTCTTGAGAACCCTAAATAAATTTGTAAAGTTTTGTAAAGTTGTTTTTTATTGCCTTGCTGAGACATTAGTTAGGATGTAAACAGATAAATCTAGATTTGAATGGGATAGTATGATTTCATGAGCGATCATTTGTATGATGCCAATAAAGTTTCTTTTGAGGAAGCTCCATTTCAAGCTTACTTTGAAAGGTTGTCACTTGAGTTTAGCGACAAATATGAAATTTGGGTGCGGAATGAGAATTGTAGCCAATTTATAGCAGTAGGTATCGTGAACAGAGTCTCACAAATAGCCGTTAGTATTTGTTTGAAATGTAATGGTGTAGAGATTTATGACCCATTAAGCGTAAAGGTAATTGAGCAAACAAGAAATCACCTTGCTTCAGCCGTTAAGGAAGATTTACGCATCAACTATCCACCGCATTTAGTATGAGGATTATTTGCAAATGAGTGATATTCCAGTTCAGCTACTTCAGCATCTTGGTAAACATGGTGTTCGCATGAGGCAATTTCTAGGCGAAAACTTCAGCAACGTATGAATCTCAACGTCGGGAAATGGCTAGAGAAGCACGCCAAATTAGTGCAATAGCTGCGGCAGCTATTGCGCCTATGCCGATACCGTTTGCCGACATCTGGACAATTACACCTGTGCAGATGCTTATGGTTCGCGCTATTGGTAATATTTACGGGTACAAACTTGACGCTAAAACAGTCAAAGAAATGCTTGCAGTTGTTGGAGGCGGAATGCTTGGTCAACAGATTTGTCTTGCGTTATTCAAAATTGGTTTGCCGGGGGCTGGAGGTTTTGGGGGTGCTGCATTTGTATTTTTCTGGACACATGGTATTGGTAATGCAGCAGAACTTTACTTTCAGAGCGGTATGACTGCCACTAACGAAGATCTTGCAGCAGCACGCAAGGAAGGAATGAACCAAGCAAAAATGAATCCCCACTAAACGAGTAACGACTACCCTAGTGCGATCGCTGCTTAAGGTAAGTTAATGAAATGCACCTTTTTGATTTGTCTGAGGCTTTTTATTAATGGGTTAGGTCAAAACTGCCAAATGATTTAAGGCAGTCTGACAGTCGGCTTTAATTTGATCTTTAAGTGCATCCAGTGACGCGAATTTCTGTTCGGGGCGAATAAATTTGACGAGATCTACATTTAGCTCTTGATTGTATAGATCCCCTTGCCAATCGAATAGATGCACTTCCACCGATCGCCGATCGCCATTTACTGTGGGTCTTAAGCCAATATTCATTACCCCAAATATGGGCTTAGAGCTAGAGCTAATATTTACCCGTACAGCATAAACCCCATCGCGGGGCAAACACTTTTGAGGAGGGAGATCAAGATTTGCAGTCGGGAAGCCGATAGTGCGCCCTAACTGCTTGCCTTGGATGACTTTGCCCACCAGATTATAAGGACGACCGAGCAGAGCATTGGCAAGATCGACTTCACCCTTGGCTAGGGCAACACGAATATTGGAGCTACTGATCCTAATTGGTGATGGATCGTTAATCTGCATTGTCTGCTCTGGAATGACCGTCAAGCGATCGCCCCAAATATTATGTAAATCGGTGACATTGCCCTGACGTTTTTGTCCGAAGTGAAAATCAAAGCCCACACTAATGAGTTCAACTTGGAGAGAATCAATCAAAATTTTCTGAATAAATTCCGCCGCCGTAAGTTTGGCAAGATCTGCGTCAAAGGGCAGCAAAACTAACTGCTCGACCCCCAGCAACTTTAACAGGGCGACTTTTTCATCGAAGGGGGCGAGGAGTAATCGCTGCTTTTGGCTAAAAAATTCTTGAGGATGGGGTGAAAAAGAAACAACAGTGCTGGTTAAACTTGGATCGCGTAGCGCCTTCGGCAAAATAGGTGCAATCACACGACAATGACCTACATGTACGCCATCAAAATTACCAAGGGCGATCGCAGTAGGTCGAGAAATTTGGGTTGGGTCAAAAATTACTCTCACGCTTAATATTTTGACACAATATAGTAATGCAAGGTTTGCTTAGGGCATAAAAAACAAAAGACGCATCGCGACGCGATGCGTCTTTTGTTTTTTATAGCTACCGCCAACTGTATCAGGACATAAAACCTCAAAGAGAGTTGCCGCTCGGAGAGCGGCAACTCTCTTTGGGGTGCAGCGCAACACTCTTCTGGGCTTTGTTTTTCTGGCTATAGCCGTACAAAATGGCTTGTCTAGGGGGCGAACGATCCTCTTGCCCCAGAGAATGACATCGCATGAAGAATTGTCATGAGATTCTGGTATGTTTGAGGTTCGCCGTTAGCTGACAATCCATGACCGTTAGAGAAACTTTTCGTCGCACAAAAATTGTTGCTACTATTGGACCCGCGACCAGTAGCCCCGATATGATTCGCCAGCTTATTGAAGCAGGCGCTAGTACTTTTCGCCTCAACTTTTCCCACGGTACCCATGCCGATCACCATCGCAGCATTTGCAATATTCGTCAGGTATCCAGTGAATTAAATCAACCCGTTGGCATTTTGCAGGATTTGCAAGGTCCCAAAATTCGCCTTGGAGTCTTCAAAGAAGGACCGATTACCCTAAATAAGGGCGATAAATTTACACTGACTAGTCGCAAGGTTGACGGCAATTCTGAAATTAGTTGCATTACCTACGACACCTTAGCGGAGGAAGTGCCCATTGGCGCGGTCATCATGCTCGATGATGGCAAGGTCGAGATGGTCGTTGAAGATGTCAATGCAGAATTAGGCGATCTCTATTGTCGTGTCGTCATTGGTGGCACACTTTCAAATAATAAAGGGGTAAACTTCCCCAACGTGCATTTATCGGTCAGTGCCATGACCGACAAAGACCGCGAAGATTTACGCTTTGGACTCTCTGAGGGTGTGGACTGGGTTGCCCTTAGTTTTGTCTGCACACCTGAAGATGTACTGGAAGTTAAGGATTTAATTGCGGCTTCGGGACGCAAAGCCAGCGTCGTCGCCAAAATCGAGAAGCATGAAGCGATCGCCAATATGGAAGCGATTCTCTCAGTTTGCGATGGCGTAATGGTAGCGCGGGGAGATCTCGGGGTGGAAATTCCTGCGGAAGATGTACCGATCGCCCAAAAGCAACTGATTAAAACTGCCAATCGCCTTGGCATTCCCGTCATTACGGCAACACAGATGCTCGATAGCATGGTGAACAACCCTCGCGCCACCCGTGCAGAAATCTCCGACGTAGCCAATGCGATCATCGATGGTACCGATGCGGTCATGCTCTCCAACGAAACTGCGGTGGGTAAATATCCCATTTTGGCAGTGGAAACCATGGCAAGAATTGCCGTTCGCATCGAAAGAGAGCAGGATCTCAAAATGCAACCCCTAGAAAGTATGGGGCGTGCTATTCCCAATGCAATCAGTCAAGCCGTAGGTAATATTGCCATCCAACTCAAGGCAGCAGCGATCGTAACCCTAACGAAAACGGGTTCAACGGCTCGTAATGTTAGCAAGTTCCGTCCACCGATTCCCATTTTAGCGGTTACCCCCAATGTGCAAGTAGCGAGACGCTTGCAAATGGTTTGGGGCGTACAACCGATGGTATTAATCTCCTTACCATCAGCTCGCCAAAACTTTGAGGCAGCCCTCAACCTCGCCCAAGAAATGAAATTGCTCTCCGCAGGCGATCTCGTTGTCATGTCGGCAGGGACTTTGCAGGATGTAGCGGGATCGACCGATCTGATCAAGGTTGAGTTTGTGTCATCGGTGGTCGGTAAAGGTTTAAGCATTGGTTCGGGCATCGTTCATGGTCGAGCTAGGGTCGCCTTCCACCATCTCGATGTGCGCGACTTTAACGAAGGTGAAATCCTCGTCATCGATCGCACTGATGCCGATTATATCGAGGTAATGCGCAAGGCTTCCGCAGTAATCACCGAAGAGTCAAGCCTTGACTCCCATGCCGTAGCGATCGGACGAAAGCTGGGCGTTCCCGTATTAATTGGCGTGCATAATGCCACGGGCTTTATCCGCGATGGCGAACCCCTCAGCGTAAACTTTAGCAAAGGCATGATCTACTCTGGTTCGCGATCGGACGATCTGACGTTTTAGCTATAGTGTGTAAAGTTCGCTAGGCGAACTTACACATTTATGAAGCTCGCGCTAATTTGATGTGATGTGCCACGATGGCTTTGAGTGGATCGATCGGTGCTGGCGTTCCCCAAGACTAGGCTAATCATGCGATCGGTCATGAGCTAACGGCGTTGCATGGTCTTATACCAATTTCCAAAATGGCGTTACATTTTGGAAATCTCAAAGCCTTAATGGGTTTGGTTTTCAATTCCCAAAAGTGTAGCCACACTTTTGGGAATTGGTATTACAGAGTTTTTTATTTATTTTTTATTTATATAGGTATGACCCAAAAGCTCCTATTTGTCTGTCTCGGAAACATTTGCCGATCGCCTGCGGCGGAAAATATTATGAATCACTTGATTGCAAGGGCAGGAATTAGCGATCGCTTTATATGTGACTCGGCGGGAACGGGTGGATGGCATGTGGGCGCACCACCCGATCGCAGAATGAGAGCGGCTGCCAAGGAAAGAGGTTTAGACTTCGTCGGTTCAGCAAGACAATTTGAGGCGATGGATTTGCGGGAATTCGATCTGATTTTGGCAATGGATCGAGACAACTATCGCAATATTCTCGCTCTTGATCCGCAAGGCAAATTTACTCATAAGGTAAAGATGATGTGTGATTATTGCGAAACTTATCCCGATAAGGAAGTACCCGATCCTTACTACGGCGGAGCGGATGGATTTAATTATGTGATTGATTTGCTTTTTGATGCCTGTAAAGGGCTACTCAAATCTTTAAGTTAAGTAGCTAGGCGCAGAATATAAAACCCAAAAACCTGTGGCGCACGCTGCGCGTGCGCCACAGGTTTTGATACTGGATTTTAACTATGCTCAGCTACTTACAGCAATTATCGATCAAACGAACCACAAGGAAATTTTTAAAAGCGTTGCGCAGCAACGCTTTTAAAAATTTCCTTGGTTTGGATTTGAGCGCAAAGCGCTGTAAAACCTATAGCAACGTAAGGTTTGCTTAGGACATAAACCCCTAAAGATGAGTGGCGGCGCGAAGCGCCGCCATTTATCTTGAGAGGTTTGGTATAACCCACATTCCGCTCTTATTTTACTGAAAAAAGTATTTAGAAAACAAATCCTTATACAGTAAGTGTTTTGAGCTTTGCCAGCAAAAATATCACTATCTTAATACTTTAAATAGTGATGCACTAATAGGAATTAATATCATTAATTTTTCCAAAAATCACTGAAACCCTCATTGTCTCGTTTTAAATATTTTTAGGCTTCCATTACGAGCGGAATGTGGGGTATAAAAGCATAGTGAAGACAATTCTCACTTTTTACTTCCATCCTCATCGCCAATTTTACTGGTGGAAATAATATGAATATCGACATTCTTAAGTAATCGTAAAATCCTTTGGGTCAGCGACCCCTTAAATAAAATTTGCCACCGCGATTTTTGGCTTTCTCCCATCACAATCTGGGTAACCCGATAATTTTTTGCCGTATCCACGATCGCCTTTAAAGCATTGCTATCGCTTACCCGAATAAAAGTGCCTTCAAATTCTTTGCACAATCGTTCGCAAGTCTCTATATGGAGGCTTTCAGCCTTGGTTAAAAACCGTTCGGGGTCGTCAACAAACAGCACATAAAGTTGCGCATGCATATAGCCTGCAATCCTCGCACCCCGCCTCAATAACTGCAAAGAATTAGGATAGGTGGAAACGCAAACTAACACCCGTTCGTGAATGTTACAAATTAGATTGCTAGCCGAATTAGTAGAATCATGGGCTTCAAGATCATCTTCAATATTATCGGCAATTTCTCTCAGCGCCAACTCCCGTAGGGCAATCAAATGACGGCGCTGAAAAAAGTTGTTAAGGGATTGATCGATTTTTTCAGGTGCATAGATTTTTCCATCACGGAGTCTTTCCTGCAAGGTTTCAGGCGTGACATCGACTACAACCACCTCATCGGCATCTTCTAAAATGCGATCGGGAATGCGCTCTCTGACAATTACCCCCGTTATTTTCGCAACGGTATCATTAAGGCTCTCGATATGTTGAATATTAACGGTGGAATAGACATCGATTCCCGCTTCTAGCAGCACTTCCACATCCTGATAGCGTTTTTCGCGTTCGGCATTGGGAACGTTAGTATGCGCCAATTCATCCACTAGCGCTAATTGTGGCTGTCTCTGAAGGATTGCATTAGTATCCATTTCTGTGAGCGTCACCGACTCCCAACTAATTTGTTGGCGCGGGATTAATTCCAAACCGATCGCTTTGGCTTTTGTTTCAGCACGATTATGGGTTTCCAGCAACCCAATAACAACATCAATACCTTCCGAGCGCAGTCGATGAGCCTCTTCTAGCATTCGATAGGTTTTACCAACTCCAGGACTCATGCCAATAAATATTTTATGTTTACCGCGACGATGGGTTCTAATCATAGTTCTTTTTGCGTATAGAGCTAAAACCCGTAACGGATGCGCAACATCCGTTACAGGTTTTGGGGTTTTATATTTAATTGCGCCCAGCTACTTATGCTTTCGATAGATTGTCTAATGCAAGATTTAACTTTAATACATTCACCCCATCTTCTCCAAAAATGCCGAGAAACCGACGATCAGTACTTAGTTCGATCAGTTTTTCTAATTGACTCGGCTCGACTTTCCTTGCGAGAGTCACTTTCTGGATTTGGGCTTTAGCGGCTTCAGGGGTGATATGGGGATCGAGTCCAGAGCCAGAGGTATAAATGAGATCGGCGGTGGGATTAATACCTGCTTTTTGCAATCTCGGTAAATCTCCCTCGATCGCCTTACTAGGATCGGCATCGGCTTTCCCCTTGATGCGTCCGAGCAAATCGGGATTACTTGGTGCTAAGTTACTTGCGCCCGATACGCCCGTTTTGAGAAGCCCCGCCGTATCCTTTTGAGGGTCAGCCGAGCTGTAGCTGATGGTGCTGGGTCGGCTATTAAAATATTTATCACTGGTAAAGGGTTGTCCAATGAGACTCGAACCGATCACCTGTCCTTGGGAATTGCGGATTAAACTTCCATTTGCTTGATAAGGAAAGCCCCCTTGAGCGATCACAATCATGGCAAAGGGATAAATTACCGCAACCAACAACCAAAGAACGAGGGTAGTCCGAATAGCTTTGATAATTTCATTCATAGGATTAAAATTTCTCAGGTTGGAACATGACGGCAAAGAGATAAATGGAAAAGCTAACGGTGGCGATCCCTAACAGCCCTAGGGCATAGGCTTGAAAGCGGGTAAAACTATCGGCATTAGCGGCGAAGACCGCAGGGGCAGCTACGAGATTCAGACACAAGGCAAGAAATAAGTAGACTGGATATTTCCGCTTAATCACAAGTTGCCCAAGGCTCCCAAGATCTTCGAGGGGAAAGCCGCTATCCGTATCTCTAGCAAAGTAATTTGGGGATTTTTTCATGATTTTCAATGGGATAAATTAGGCGATGGGCAAGAGAATATCGATGAATTTAATGGCAATAAATGGAGCAATCACGCCACCTAGCCCATAGAGCAGAATATTGCGCTGTAGGAGTTGATCGGCAGTGAGAGGACGAAACTTCACGCCTTTAAGAGCCAAGGGAATTAGGGCTGGAATGATCAGGGCATTGTAGATTAATGCGGAGAGAATTGCCGACTGGGGACTTTTTAAACCCATAACATTCAAAGCCCCAATCCCTGCGGCAGCAAATATGGTAGGAATGATGGCGAAATACTTCGCAATGTCATTGGCGATCGAGAAGGTGGTCAAAGCGCCACGGGTAATCAGCAATTGTTTGCCGATCGCTACAAGATCGATCAACTTGGTCGGATCGGAATCTAAGTCCACCATATTCGCAGCCTCTTTTGCTGCCTGTGTTCCTGAATTCATGGCAACGCCCACATTGGCTTGCGCGAGTGCAGGTGCGTCGTTCGTGCCATCACCTGTCATGGCAACTAGCTTGCCCTGAGACTGTTCGCGGCGAATTACTTCAATTTTATCTTCGGGGGTCGCTTCGGCAATAAAGTCATCGACTCCCGCCTCTTCCGCAATTACCGAGGCAGTAATCTGGTTATCTCCCGTGAGCATAATCGTGCGCACACCCATCCGCCGCAATTGATCGAAACGCTCTCTCAGTCCGGGCTTAACGATATCTTTGAGATAGATCACACCATACAAATCGCCCCCCTGACATACTCCTAGGGGCGTACCACCGAGTTTCGATACTTTTTCGTAGGCAGCTTCAAACTCTTCGGGGACATTGCCAGAGCGCGATCGCACAAAGCCACGGATCGCATCAACGGCTCCTTTGCGAACTTCGATCGCATCAGGGAGGTCAGTGCCACTCATACGGGTACGGGCAGAAAATTCAATGCCCTTGGACTGTTCCCGATCAAACTTTACCACCGCTCCTGATTGTTCAGCTAACTGGACAATTGACCGCCCCTCAGGGGTTTCATCAAAGATACTGGCGGCTAAAGCTACGGAAGCGATCTCGGCGAGCGAATGTCCATTCACAGGAATGAATTCATCGGCGAGGCGATTGCCAAGGGTAATCGTACCCGTTTTATCTAGCACCAAGGTATTGATATCTCCGCAAGCCTCAACCGCTCGCCCCGATGTCGCAATCACGTTAAATTGAGCAACCCGATCCATACCCGCAATCCCGATTGCACTGAGCAATCCGCCAATCGTCGTCGGAATCAAGGCAACCAATAGGGAAATGAGAATAGCGATCGTCGTCGGTGTTTGCACATAATTGGCAAGGGGTGTGACCGTCGCCACCACAATCAAAAATACCTGCGTCAGCACCGTCAGTAGAACGGTTAAGGCAATTTCGTTAGGGGTTTTTGTCCGCTCGGCTCCCTCCACAAGGGCAATCATGCGATCAATAAATCCCTGTCCAGGATCGGCGGTAATCTTAATGGTCAATTCGTCGGAAACCACCCGAGTACCACCCGTAACCGAACTTGCAATATCCGTTCCTGGTTGCTTGAGTACTGGTGCGGATTCACCCGTAATTGCCGATTCATCTACCGAAGCCAAACCCGCGATCACTTCTCCATCAGCGGGAATCATCTCGCCGATCTTGACCTTAACGAGATCGCCTCGGCGTAGCTCCGTAGAGCTAATTTGCTCGATCGCCCCATCGGGTAGCACCTTACTAGCGATCGTATCCGATCGCGTCGTCCGCAATGAGTCCGCCTGCGCTTTACCCCGACCCTCAGCGATCGCCTCGGCAAAGTTGGCAAACAAGACCGTAAAGAAGAGAATAACCGTAATTAAGCCATTGAGAACCCGCTCTTTGTTAGGATCGGCTGCCACAGTTCCAAATAAGTTGGGATCGATCGTGACTAATAGAGTGACAATCGTCCCCACCCACACCATGAACATCACGGGATTGCGCACGGCTATACGGGGATTGAGCTTCCGAAATGCATCCCGCACCGCCCGTTGATACAGTCCAGCCATAGAGGCCTTAGGAGTATGGCGGCGCGAGTCGCGGGTGCTCCCGAGGGATTGCTTCTTTGACGAAGATGAGTTAATGCTTGAATTATTATTCATGGATTTTAGCCGCCTCTAGCGATGAGAAAAGCTTCAGCAACGGAGCCGAGAGCCAATACGGGAAAGAAAGTTAACGCGCCCATAATCAAAATCACACCTGCGGTAACACTGGTAAATAGAACCGTGTCGGTACGTAATGTACCTGTGGTCATTGCCACGGGTTGCTTGCGCGACATACCATCCGCTAATAAAAGCAATGCGACAATCGGCACATAGCGTCCACCTAAGAGGCTCACCGAGGCACTTAGGTTCCACCACAAAGCCGTAGGCGCAGGCTGGCTATTGCCCAAACCAGCAAAGCCCGAACCATTGTTTGCCGCCGCCGACGCATATTCATAGATGACTTGCGTCAATCCATGAAACCCAGGATTGCTAATTCCTGCTAACTGGTCGGGAAATGCTAAGGCGATCGCGCCAGGAATAAGTATAAAAATGGGATGGATCAACAAAATCAAGAAACTGGTCAATACCACTTCATTCTTCTCAATCTTGCGCCCCAAAAATTCTGGAGTTCTACCAACCATTAGCCCAGTCACGAATACGGCTAAAATCGAATAGGCAAATAGGTAAGCCGTACCCGTGCCTTGCCCTCCCCAAATAATTTGCAAGAACAGATTGGACATCGTAATAAAAGCGCCACTGGGCATGAGCGAATCGAACATCGCATTGACAGCACCAGTCATCGTTCCTGTGGTCGTCACTGAAAACAAAGCCGTCTGTGCCCAGCCAAACCTGATTTCTTTACCTTCAAAGTTCGGACTCTGTTTGCCTAGAACGGCATTAACCAGAGAATTACCTTGATATTCGCCAATCCCTGTAACAATAATGAATCCCACAAAGATAATAAACACCATGCCAAACAATAACCACGACATTTTGCGATTATTGGCAATTTCTCCATAGGTAAAAATTAGCGCTGTCGGAATGGAAATCATCGCTAATGTCTGAAGAAGATTGGAAAATCCATTGGGATTTTCTAAGGGATGGGCCGAATTAGCGGCAAAGAATCCACCGCCATTCTCGCCAAGTTGTTTGATGAACTCGAAATGGGCAACTGGGCCCAAGGCGATCGCTTGGCTGATGCTCGGATCCTCTAAAGTGGGAACAACCACTGGAGCCGATAGGGTTTCAGGAACACCTGAAATAATCAAAGCGATCGTACCGATAATACTAATCGGCAAAAGAATGCGCGTAATTGACTTAATCAGATCGACATAGAAATTTCCAAGCGATCGCCCAGTCAACCCACGAATAAAAGCGATACCTACCGCAATACCCGTAGCCGCAGACACAAAAAACATAAATCCCAATCCCAAAGTCTGCGTAAAGTAACTCAGGGTAGTTTCACCAGCGTAATGCTGTTGGTCTGTGTTAGTAATAAACGAAATGGTGGTATGTAAGATCGTATCCCAGCTTGGAGCGCCCATTCCCGTTGGGTTGAGAGGGAGAACGCCCTGAAAGTTCATAATCAGCACCAATATTACCGCCATCGCCAAATTGCTATACAAAATCGCGCGGGAATATTGCCAGCCCGTCATCGGAGCAGCTACTTGCCGATTACTCTGAATACCACTGAGATTAAATAGCAAATTCTCTAATGGGTTTAAAACTGAGTCCAGTAAAGTCTTTTGTCCCAGAAACACCCGTGCGATGTAACCGCCCAAAATTGGGGCGATCGCCACAATCAGCACCAGCGTCAGTCCAATTTGAATCCATCCTTGTAGCATTGATAAATTCCATCTAGAAATAGCTTGGATGAAAAGATCATCAGGCATTTTCAGAACTTTGTATAGGTATAACTTTCCGTTTAGGCATCTCTTTTCCCGTTACCAAACACCCGCTCGCAGCCCAAACCCAAGAGTAGAAGCTCAATCACGCAATATCCGAACAACCTCAGATGCAAAGTTTCATCTCAAAACTTATCATTCTCAATCCAAGGTGTTTAGAAAGCGTTTAGGCTAGCTAAACACTTTCTATATCTTGGATATATTGATTTACAGAAATTGTCGGTGTTACAGTTTGGCAATTGATTTAAGCCTGCTAATTGAGTATGTCAGTCTAATTCGGCAATTCCTAATGTATCTATGCCATGGATGTCTACCCCTCCTCTAGTACTTCTAAAGGGATATCTGCATATCCCTTTAGAAGACAGCATCATGCTAATTTAAAGCCATACCAGCTCTTGCACAACCGCTATCGCATTCTCTATCATCTTGGTGAAGGGGGATTTGGAAAAACATTTCTGGCGGTTGATGAATTGCAAATTCCACTTCAATGTGTCCTCAAGCAACTTCTACCACATCGAGCAATTGATCGCTCTACAGCCCTAATCCTCTTTAATCAAGAAGTCCAACATTTAGCAAGGCTCGGCGAACATCCGCTAATTCCTAAGCTATTAGACAGTTTTGAGGAAGATGGAGAATTCTTTATCGTGCAGGAGTGGGTTGATGGATGGACTTTAGAACAGGAGGTTAGGGGTGCGATTCCATTCCACGAAACATTTCATGAACCATTCCATGAAATAGAAGTGCGGCAAGTTTTGCAAGGATTGCTCCCAATTCTGCAATATCTTCACGATTGCCAGATCATTCATCGCGATATCAAACCCGATAATATCATTCGTCGATCATCCGATCGGCAATTGGTACTGGTGGATTTTGGGGCTGCCAAGCAAGTTGCCAATATCCGTCCAATGTCTCAGGGAACGCTGATTGGGAGCGTGGCATATGCAGCCCCCGAACAAATTCGAGGACAGGCGATGTTCGCTAGTGATTTATATAGTCTAGGGGTCACCTGTTTGTATTTATTAACGCAAACCAATCCCTTCGATCTGTACGACATTGGGGAGAATGATTGGAAATGGCAAGCATATTTGCGCCAACCCATTAGCCCTAACCTCAAGGATATTCTCTGTAAATTATTGCAACCTGCTATTAGGCAACGCTATCAGTCAGCAACAGAAGTCCTTACCGACCTAAATGCTTCAATGGTTGATTCCGTAAAATCAACTGGCGATCGCCTATCCCTTGAGATTAATAGTTTTGACCGCAACCGTCATATTAATCATATTAATTCCAGAGTTTCAGAGCAAGCAACGGATCTTTCTCCTCCTCCAATACCAGAAGTAAAACTTTTTGCAGAGGATCTAGCCTCGATTGCATCACTTCCCTTCATGCAGCGGTTGATAATTGTGAGCATCGGGTCTACTTTGATCAGTTTGGCGATCGCTTGTATCGCATTTTGTTTGAGCATAATCCTTTCTGTACTCGTTCCGCTCCAATCTAATGGTGCAAACCAATCAAAGAGTAACTTCTTTTGGGGAGCGATCGGAATCATGGGTTTAGTCGGGTTAGGAGTATTGGGAAACAAGCCAGTTTCCACTTTAACCAAAGCCCCAATCCCTCCCAATGACAAAATTGATTAAGTAGTTCAGCTCTTGGGGTTTGATTTGTCCTAAGTCAAGTGACTGTAGCTATAAACTAGAAAAAGCTATAGAGTTATTTGAGATTTTATGTCACCGTCACCAGTATCTAATCAGCGATCTATCCCTTGGAGATCGCCTTCATTTTGGATGGTTGGCGGATTGTTTACAATGGTGTTCGCCTTAGAGTATGCTACGCCGCCAGACTATGTGATGAGCTATCTATATATCAGTCCGATTCTAATTGCCAATTCGCGACTGAGCCGCACAGCCTCTTTTCTACTGATATCAGCCGCAGTTATTTTGACATTACTAAATATTTGGATTCCCAATAATCCAGAAATTCATGGATCGATGGTAGTAAATCGCATAGTCACCATCTTTGCACTAATCGTAACGGGGCTTTTGAGCGATCGCTATAGTCAAATCCAACAAACTCTATTCCAGCAGCAGTCAAAGCTGCAATCCCAAGAAAGAATTATGAATGTGCGCGAAGATTTTGCCTCTACGCTAGCGCATGATTTACGAACTCCATTACTCGGCGCGATCGAAACTCTACAAGCCTTCGATCGTGAGCTGTTTGGCAATATTAGTCTCAAACAAAAAACTGTCTTAGAAACGATGATTCGCAGTCATCAAAATAGTTTGAAGCTAGTTGAAACTCTCCTTGATGTCTATCGCAATGAAACCGAAGGATTGCAATTAAAAGTAAGCCCGACTAACCTCGCAGTTTTAGCGGAAGAAGTTGCCGCATCAATGGTGCATTTGTCAACCAGTCGCAGTGTCTATTTGAATTTGCACTATGGCGATTCCGAATTTCGCAAATTTCTATGGGTAAATGGCGATGCTTTTCAATTAAGAAGGGTTTTCACAAATTTACTGACCAATGCGATTAACCATTCCCCCAGAGGGGCTAAGGTGGAAGTAATACTTGAAACGCAGTCATCCTATCAGCTCGTTCATATTGTTGATTTTGGCGCGGGGATTAAGCCCGAAGAAAAGCCCTATTTGTTTGAAAGGTTTTACCAAGGTCAAAGCGATCGCTTGGCTACGGGTTCTGGGCTTGGGCTATACCTGACCCGTCAAATTATCGAAGCCCATGGCGGGACGATCTGGGCAGAAAACCGTATGCCCCACGGAGCTGTCTTTGCCTTTCGTTTACCAGCCTTACCCTTTTCATCGCAATCCACGTAAATCTGGAAACGTTAAGATGAATGGCGGCGCTTCGCGCCGCCATTCATCTTATACCAAATCACAAAATGGCGTAGCCATTTTGTGATTTTAAAACCCTTACTAGGTTTGCTTTTCAATTTCCAAAAGTGTAGCTACACTTTTGGAAATTGGTATTACGTGGATTGCGATGAAAATTACGGTAATACCCTTGGCGACAGCTAAATCAAACCCTGACAGATTTTGAGATTCCCAAGATGGCATTGCCATTTTGGGAATTGTTAGACGATCAGGAAGGGTGGCGCAAAGCGCCACCCTTCCTGATCGTCTAAAGTCTTTCCTTAATTCGCTAAAATCCCCTAAATATTGACATCCATTTAACTACATAAAGCCGCAAAATATTTTTGGTAGGAATAATAAGTAGTTCGGCATAATTAAAACCAAAACCAGAGAGCATACCGCCCGCGTAGCGGGCGGTATGCTCTTCTAGGTTTTAAGTTTACTTATGCCTAGCTACTTACAAAGAAAAGCACTGTAAAGCCTGTCGTCATCCCCTGCCAACAAGCCTTAGGAAAAAACATGACCTTGGATCATCTGAGAATACTTTTAGTGGAAGATGACGAACTATTTCGTCTCGGACTACAGGTACGACTGCAACAGGAAAGGCAAATAGCCTCTTTAGTGGAGGCAAGCGACGGAGAAACGGCGATCGATCTTGCAAAACAACAGCCCTTCGATCTCGTTCTTCTCGATATTGGCTTACCAGGGCTAGGTGGCTTGGAGACCTGTCGCCAACTCAAACTCAATCATCCCAGCTTACCAATTTTAGCCCTAACTTCTCGTAACGAGCGATCGCTGGTTTCGCGTTTAGTCACGGCAGGCGCACAGGGCTATTGTCTTAAAGGGGTTGCTGCGGAAACGTTAATTCTGGCAATGCGATCGGTAGTTGCTGGGGCTTCTTGGTGGGACGCAAATGCCACCGCTGAAATTCATAATATTTTTCAAAACCAATCCTCCGAACTAACTTCAGAGGATACATCTGGAGCGAGGGCAAATCTTTTAACCCGCAGGGAAAAAGAAATTCTCCTCTTAATTTCTGAGCATAAAACCAACCAAGAAATTGCCAATCTGCTCTATATTTCTGCTGGCACAGTACGCGTGCATATTCACGCGATCCTACATAAATTTGGCGTAAGCGATCGCAAACAAGCGATTGCCTATGCTATTCAGAACGATTATTTATAAGGAAAAAATTTATATGGTAAGGATAGGCGGCGCTTTGCGCTGCCCATTCTTACCATACAAAACTACCCCCCTATTTCTCTAGTGGCTAGGAAAAATCAAAACCCCAAAGATAGGTGGCAGCGCGGAGCGCTGCCACCTATCTTTGGGGTTTTATGTTCTAAGCAAACCTTACGTTGCTATATTAAGCAAAATGAGACCGATTTTGGCAATCGAGAGATAATGACAGAAACTAAAGCATTGACATACGCCTACTATTCTGGATGCGTTGCTAAAGGTGCATGTAAAGAGTTACATGCCTCCACCACAGCGATCGCTCAAGCCTTAGGTATTGAACTAGTAGAACTGCACAAAGCAACCTGTTGTGGTTCGGGAACCTTCAAAGAAACTGATGAACTCATGGAGGACGTAATCAATGCCCGCAATATTGCCCTCGCCGAAGAATTAAATCTCACGGTAATGACGCAATGCAGCACCTGTCAGGGAGTACTCGGTCGCGTCAATGATCGGCTCAAAAGCGTCGATACCGATCGCAAAGAAGAGGTAAATGCAATCCTTAACACCCAAGGACATCATTTCCAAGGTTCCACCGAAGTTTTGCATTTACTCTGGATTTTGATCCGCGATTACGGATTGAAAAGACTTGCAACTAAAGTAAGCCGATCCTTAGCCAATTTAAACTGTGCGGCTTTCTATGGTTGCTATTTATTGCGATCTCAAACGGTTACTCGTTTTGACGATCCTTTCCGTCCTGAGTCTTTGGAAAATGTCTTTCGTACCGTCGGAGCAACTCCTGTCTATTATGAAGGTCGTGTCCAGTGCTGTGGCTGGCCGATCTCCAGCTATGCACCTAAAGAATCTTTCTCGATGGCGGGCAGACATCTTACCGCCGCGATCGCGGCTGGCGCGGACTGTATCGTGACTCCCTGTCCCCTATGTCATCTCAATCTCGACTCACGACAACCCGAAGTCGAACAAGCGATCGGTCAAAAACTGGGAATTCCCATATTGCACCTACCCCAGTTGATCGGACTAGCGATCGGACTCGATCCTAAAGTTCTCGGTCTAGATCGTCACATTGTCTCTACCAGTTCTGTTTTACAAAAACTCGCTTTGCTATAGCCCTGAAAAATTTTAAAAGCCCAAAAGTAGAAGCCTTGCGTAGCAAGGCTTCTACTTTTGGGCTTTGAGCAAGATTTGATTTGCCCTACAGCGCTTCGTGCTCAAATCCAAATCAAGAAGGTTTTCAAAAGTGTTGCTTTGCAGCATTTTTAAAAGGTTTCTTGTAGTTATTTTTTATGGGCAAAGAGAGAATCGAACTCTCATGACATCGCTGTCGTCAGATTTTGAGTCTGATGCGTCTACCAATTCCGCCATTCGCCCTTTTTTTCAAGATTTATATCTTACACTGAAGATGGCGCATCTTGTCAAACTATTTTTGCAAATATTTTTTTGATGTTTTTCCAAAGGCTCGCACTTCTATAGCTGTCGCTCAGTGGAGAACCTAAACCGTAAGAATTGACTGGCGGCGCGAAGCGCCGCCAGTCAATTCTTACGGTTTGATTTGTCCTAAATCAAATGACTGTAGCTAAATAACTCAGAAAAGCTGCGGTGCACGCGCAACGTGCACCGCAGCTTTTAGGGTTTTATATGTTAATTAATAGTAATTGCGATCGCTATAATTTACTAATTTCACTAATAACTAAGAGATAGATTGACCTATGGCAAAGCTAGAGCGCCTCATTATGATGGCGGAAGATGAACTAGTGCAGTACAGTACTCCCGCCCGTAAAATCGAAAAACTGCGTCAGAAGATCGGTCTATTGCTAAATGTTGCCGAACAAAAGCAAGTCAAAGCCGAACTACTGGCAACCCTACCCACCAATGATATTAGCCAAATAGTTGAAAAAAATCGTCAAACTGTTTCCTTACCTTTTTGGGGCATTGCGGGACTAGGACTACTATTGGGGATATCAATGAATCAACCCGTCGATTTTATTGCCACTATTATTGGCACAATTATCGCGATCGCCTTACAGAAATGGGGTTGGCAACTTCAAGCCAAACGCCTCGTACTTCAGACCATTGAAGATATTGAAGAACGTACCAAACAGTAATTGAATGCGATAAGTTGCTATATATAGCAATCCTAAAGGGTTTGTGGAAGCGCACCCCTTCGGGGTGCGCTTCCACAAACCCAAAAATCTATAAATGATTTAGGACTGCTATATTAAAAGACTGCGTTGTTTACGCAGTCTTTTAATATACTCATAGTCAATGCTACAAGTTGCCC
Source organism: Pseudanabaena sp. UWO310 (assembly GCF_006861605.1). NCBI lineage: Bacteria > Bacillati > Cyanobacteriota > Cyanophyceae > Pseudanabaenales > Pseudanabaenaceae > Pseudanabaena > Pseudanabaena sp. UWO310. Next base: position 53,176 of record NZ_SELU01000020.1, read on the forward strand.
TCATTTATCCCGAAATCCCGCCCAATACTGGCAATATCGCTCGTACCTGCGCCGCTACAAATACACACCTCCATTTAGTAGAGCCTTTAGGCTTTGAAATTAACGATCGCCAACTCAAGCGGGCGGGTATAGATTATTGGGAATATGTAAACGTTACAGTCCATCCAAACATTGAATCTCTACGCCAAGCATCTCAAGATGCTCGATGGATCTGCTTTAGTACTCGCGGAGCCACAAACTTTCGTGAATTTCAATTTCAAGATGGGGACTGGCTCCTATTTGGTAGTGAGTCAAAGGGATTACCCGAAGAAATCGTCATCAACAATCCTGCGGTGTATATTCCGATGGAACATCCTAAAGTCCGCAGCCTCAACCTGTCAGTAAGCGCTGCCCTCGGATTATTTGAAGCCCGCAGACAATTAGGACTAAATTAGAACGCTCAGCCCCAAGGGTTACCAATTTTTACTTTTTTTACTTTTTTTTACTTTGAGGGTTTAAGTAACTAAGGAATCATAAGTTGCTTTAAATCCAGCATTCTGTAAGGACTTAACGGCAGTTTCTTCATCCTCGACCCAGAACTGATTGCCGAGGCGGACTAGCTTGGGCATATATTCGATCGCAGCAATGACGGGAATTTTAGCCGACCGATCGGGTTCGTTTTTGTTGTAACTAGAATTGCCATTATGGGAATTACCTTGGGAGAAATTACCATTATTCGGATTGGGATTTAAAGCCTGTTTGAGTTGTTCTAAAACTTGGCGATCCCTTGCCTGCTCGCGAGTAAGCTCAACTCTGACCATCCTTACCGACTCAATTGGCTGCATATTATCCACAACCAATTGCGTCTGTTCGTCGCGGCGATCGATTTTTCCCCACACCATCAAGCGTTTGTCTTTCTCAAGCAGATGTTTCACCTTATCAAAGGTTTTCGGAAAAACTACAGCCTCCGTACTGCCCGTCAGATCTTCAATCTGCAAGATTGCCATGCGATCGCCTTTTTTAGTAACGACTTCTTTGATATCCAGAATTAAGGCGATCGCCGTAACCATTTTGGTTTCTGAAGAGTCAGGAATATCGCAAAGATTAATGGGAGCCATTAATTTTGCCGAACGACTAACTCCATTCAGAGGATGATCGGAAATATAGAAGCCAAGTAATTCCTTTTCGAGCCGTAGTTTTTCTTGGGAGGAATAGTCCTGCACGGGGGAAGACTTGGGAGCGGTATCAAAGGTTTTAGTATTACTACTTTCGCCAAAAAAATCAAAAAGATTACCCTGTCCCGAAGCTTGCTCCTTAGCACGGCGCGAAGCCCATTCCATTGTCATGTCCAAATCATTCATCAATTGATGACGATTGGGCTCGAGCAGGTCGAGGGCTCCCGTCTGAATTAATGCTTCTAAGGCTTTTTTGTTAAGCGATCGCGAATCCAGACGGCTACATAGATCCGCAAGCGAAGTAAACGCTCCTCCGTCTTGCCGAGCCTGTAAAATCGCAGCGATCGGTCCCGCACCAAGATTTTTAATCGCCGCCAAACCAAATAAAATTTGCTGCCCGCGTGGGGTAAAATCTTCCCCCGAACTATTCACATCAGGCGGAACCACAGGAATCCCCATGCTACGGCAGTTGGCGATATATCGCTGCACCTTGTCTTGGTCACCACTGACCGAGGACAGCAGCGCCGCCATATATTCAACAGGATAATTTGCCTTGAGATAGGCAGTCTGGTAAGTTACATATCCGTAGGCTACACTGTGAGACTTGTTAAAGCAATTTGAGGCGATGTAACCATTAGCTAATAAAAAATTATGATCACGAGCTAAGCCAATATCGAAAACACATTGCCCCCCCAACGATTTGCGACTGACAATTTTCATTTTGATGATTTACTTTGTAACTTATTTTTTATGACTTATTTTTGTTGAGGCTTATTTTTTATGACTCAAAAAGTAAGCCTCAACAAAAATATATCTGCCGTTAAGTCATTTCCCGATCTAATGAAATAAGGAGTTGTATCCTCAACCCGCTACACCTCACTTGCCTGAAAACTTCTACAAACAGCAGATATATTATTCAACCCAACTTAATAATTTGATGGATTTTAGTGGATTTTCAGTGGATTTTTTTAGGGCATTTATGGCTCGAAGCCTTCTAGTTCGGGCACTTCCGCCACTAAATGCACGCCTTGAATGTAAAGAGAACGACCATATTTACCAACATTCTCTAATCGCAACTTACCACCTTGCTTTTTGGCTTGAACGGCCATATCGATCGCCGCACCTACACCTCTACTGACAATCTTGGTCACTCCTTCAAAATCTAAGACTATCGCTACTAGCTTACGATCGATAAACGGTTGTACAGCTTGTCGGAAATAGGGCACTGTGGTTACACTCAAAGCACCATTCAGTTTGAGAATAACTTGATCGCCGTCAATTTGTTCGACGATCTTGAGTTCATCTTGTAAAAATGAGGAATGAGTCATGATTGGAGAATGGGTTTGTGGACAGACAGAAACTTACTCATGCGAACGGTTGTACCTTGATTAGTAGACTCGATCTCGACCTTATCAACCAGTGCTTTGATCATATGTATACCAAAACCACCGTTTTTGACACCAATCTCGGATATCAAATCAAAATCAGGAGGTGGCACACTATCAACATCAAAACCTGATCCACGATCGTGGACTTCTACAACTAGGCTAGTATGTGCCGCGAAAACTACAACTTCCACGTCAAGATCAGATGTACTGTAAAGAACTGCGTTAACTAAAGCTTCCGTAAGAGCTTGTACGACATCTTGCACAGCATCGGGACTAAACCCCATTTTTGTAGCGAGTACTTCGACCGCTGCGATGGGAATGTCCTCGATTCCCTCAACGGGTGGAATTGAGATTCGCAGCTTTAAAGGCTTCTCACTCATGGGGAGTCATTCTGTAGCTTTGATTAGCTTTGCCAGATGTAATATACCACACGTTTTTAGCCTATGTTAGCAAAACCAATTATTTTTTGATAAAGCTTTGACAAAAAATTGCGCAAATCCAATTGGGTTAAGGATTACAGATATCGTCAATTCTCAAATCACAATTGCAGATTTATATTAGCAAAAAACTCTAAATTGCTAAAGCAATATTTCTCTCAAAGTTAGCTTAACATCTATTTTTTATATCTCTAGCAATTCTAAATGATTTAAGAAATTTACTCATATTTGTCGCTAATACCAATTCCCAAAATGGCAACGCCATTTTGGGAATCTCAAAACCTTACTGGAATTGAGGTTTAATTCACAAAAGTGATATCAGTCATGCGTTCCCGAACTTCTAATCACTTCAGCAATCGAGGCGATCGAGGCGGAGGCAATAATTAGTAATACGCTTAGGGCATTTAATTCTGGTGTTACCCCCCCATTTCTGAGGGAGGAGAAAATTGCGATCGGTAATGTGGTGGAACCAACGCCTGCGGTAAAATAGGCAATCACAAAGTCGTCCATACTCAGGATAAATGCGAGGAGACTGCCCGACAAAATCCCTGGCAAAAGCTGTGGGAGTAAAACTCGAAAAAATGCTTGGACGGGAGTAGCCCCCAGATCTAGCGCCGCCTCCTCTAGTTTCGGATCGATCGTCGCAAGTCGGCTGGAGACAACTACGGCAATATAGGCTAAGCAGAAAACAATATGGGCAATCACAATTGTGACCAGACTGAGTTGAATCTTGATCGCCGCAAAAAATACAAGGGTTGCCACTGCGATCGCAATGTCAGGAATAATTAAGGGTAGGTAGGTGGCTCCGCGATAGAGATTTTTTCCTGGAAAATAATACCTTGCCAATCCGACGGCGGTGAGCGTCCCAAGGACGGCGGCGACGGATACTGCCGTTAAGGCAACGCTTAGGCTATTTTTTAATGCTGCTAATAGGGTAGGATTTTGCAGAAACTTGGCATACCATTCCCAAGTAAAACCCGTCCATTGTGATGGGGAAGGAGATTTATTAAAACTAAAAATAGTCAGAACGGCAATCGGCAAGTACATATACAGAAAGGCAATCAAGGCATACCAAGTTTGCCAACGCTTAATGGGAGCCGCATTCATTTCATTCGCCATCACTCACCACCCTGCGATCGCCATATTTGAGTAGCAAAGCAATGACAATTGTCACCGCAAGGATCAAGACCATACTCAAGGCGGAACCAAACCCCCTGTTACTACTTGCCCCCAAAAATTGCAATTCTATAATCGAGGCGATCGTCCGACTTCCGGGCCCGCCCAAGAGTTGAGGATTTATATAATCACTAAAACTAGTAATCGACACTAACGCAAGTCCCGCAATAATTCCTGACGATACTTGGGGGATAGTAATCTTCCAAAAAGTTTGGCGCGAATTCGCACCAAGATCGGCGGCGGCTTCTAATAAGCGCAGATCGAGGCGTTCGAGCGAGGTATAGAGCACCAAAACCATATAGGGCAGATAGGTATAGATCATGCCAATAATTACACCCTCAGCTTTGTTCAGGACATTGATCCCTGATAGCCCCAGAAAATTTAAAAAGCTATTTAAAACTCCTGTGGGACGCAAAATGGTAATCCATGCATAGGAACGCAGGAGGGATGAAGTCCAGAGGGGCAATACAAATAGCACAAGTAAAATGTTCCGCCAACGCTTAGGCACGATCACGGCAAGCCAGTAAGCCACGGGAAACCCTAAGAGCAAACAAAAGGCTGTCGTAATAATTGCATACAGCAGCGATCGCCATACCACTACAAGATAGATAAAGTTACCACCGACGTACTCAAATACTCTTTGGTAGTTATCTATGCCAAACGAAGTTTTCCCAAAGGGGACAAAGCTTTGAATTAAAATAAAAACAGTTGGGACAATAAGAAATGCCACCAGCCAAAAGCCACTGGGGAAAAGTAATGCTAAGGGCTCACGCCATGTCAATCGCCGAACTGCTTTGGAGTTTGGCTCGCGTTTAGTCTCTGAGGGGCTATTCACAGGCATAGTTAGAAGTAAAGAACTCGGGAGTCAACACCTTGCGATCGCAAATAGCGCGATACGGATTCCGCCGCATCACGACTTTGATAAGCACCTGCATGAATATAAGTACCACGCCCAGAATTTGTAAAAAAGGCATTAGGCACATATTGACGAACCCTTGCTAACAGAAATTGGTTATTAACAGGCGCGGGTATAGCGGCAACATAGCGAAAGTTTTGATTCTGAGTTGCTTGAGGTAATTGGGCATCATTGCTATAGCTAGTCACTGTCTGAGGTGACAGCGCATAGTTAGTCGTTGTCGTCGCATCAGAGGTTGTCGTCGCCGCAACTGGGGTCGTGGTAGGAATAAATCCTGTTTGCGGCTGCACATAGCCTGACTGGACTACTTGGGTCTGGGGTACAACGGACTGAGTTACAACCTGTCGAGTTTCTGGAACCAAGACCTGTTGCCATCGAGGAACTAAAACTTGCTGGGTTTGGACTTGAGGGACAACAGCACTGGTAGCGATCTGTTGATATTGAGGATTAGTATAAACGATGGTCTGTTGTGGTACTGAACTGAAAACTTGAGGCTGGGAATCGGGCTGGGAGCTTACGGGTTGAGTCGTCGTGGAGTTTTGTTGAATAACTACCTGCTGAGGGGTTGCCGAGGTGGTGGCACTGGCGGAGTCAGTAAAGGGAACTTGGACGTTACTTTCCTTTCCACCCGTGGATTTAAAGTACTTTTGGGCTGACAATCCAGATTGTTGCAGGGAGATCGCTAAGCTATCAGCACTCGTCTCTGAGTTAAATGTGCCAGCTTGGATCGCAGGTTGATCATTGATTTTTGTAGGAAAAGCAGTTGGTGCGATCGTACGAACTTTTTGTAATGTTGCAGGATCGTTACCTGCAACGAAGATCACGAAACGGGCTGATGCTGATTGCACGATCGCGAAGGAGGCGATCGTCACAGTGCCGAAAATACTAGCCTTTCTAACCCAGTTCACAACAGTACATCCTCACACTTGAATGTAATAACGGTTAAGTTTAACGCAACTAGATAAAGCGATGTTTTTTCTAGTCAAAACGATTTGGTTTATTTAAGCACCTATTCATCAAAAATATGTCGATCTGCAATAGATTAGGATCCAAGATGCTAAGCGATGTCCATCCTAATCTATTCACGGAAAATATTCACAGAAAATATCAATAACATCAATACTCCCTTCCCGCTATAAAATTAGACATTAAAAACCAAGAATTAGCGTTGCGGCGCAAAGCGCCGCAACGTCTAATTTTTCACTGGGAAGGGAGTAACAACATGGAAAAAATTAAAACGGGCTTAAATATTGCGATCTTTGTCTTTTTAGCGGGTTTTATTGGGCTTGAAGTATGGACATTGATATCCCACTTCCTGAAATAAAACTTGCGGCGCACGCTGCGCGTGCGCCGCAGCTTTTTGGGTTTTATATTTAATTGTACCTAGCCACTTAAGAAACCATTTAAGAATTACTTTCTGTTATCAAAAGCTCAAAGAGATCCCCCTCAATCCCCCTTAAAAAGGGGGAAGAAGATAATTCTCCCCCCTTTTTAAGGAGGGCTGGGGGGATCTAGACAATTCTTAAATAGTTTCTTAAAAAGGAAAAGAGATGCAGTGCTACATCTCTTTTCCTCTTTAAACCTTTGGAGCGGCACTCCGAATTTCTGAATAAAATGTAGATGACTTAACAATGCGATCGCTGTCCTGATCACCCTGCAACAGAGTAGCTACGCGAAATCTTAAATTAGGGTTACCATACCAAATCCGCTCTTCGATCGCTGCATGGGCTGTTACCGTTTGAATGGTTAATGCTTCATCTGCCCCAAACTCGTAAACCCCTTTACCCAGCTTGGTCAAAATCACACCTTTGCTCGGCATCTCTGGATCGGGAACGGGAACGAGCAAAGCATTTCCCCTAGGCTTATTACTACTGAGGGATTCTTCCTCCCATGAGATTTTGATGGGAAGCATCACAGTATTTAGATCGATGTCATGGCTTTGACATATGGCAATTAGTTCTGGGGCATCAAGGCTTAACGAGGTTATCTCAATCACTGAACGGCTATCATTACCATTGCCCTCACCAAATTGATGATCGCTGCGTTGCGATCGCCAGCGACCGACAAAGAGTTCGAGAAACTGATGAATATCCATTAGTGAAAATATAGTGAAAAATATAGTGAAATATAAAAATAGTTGATTTTGACACAAATTTTATAGCAATTTGCAGTCAAAGCAAAGGGGACGCATTGCGCCCCCTTTGCTTTCTAGACTTAAGAGTAAGGCAATGACCTTGCTCTTGCAGGTTCGATTTAACGACGAGGAACTAGACGTTCGTAGTCAAGATTTTGTGCAGATACAGGAGTGGAGTTCACGGGGTTCGCATTGATGCTGCGAGCCATATTCAAGAACAAAGCTGGATCGCCAGTTTTTGGCGCTCTGTCGGTAACCACATAGCTGCGAACTGTATTCTGCCAAACAAGTTGAGGGAAGCCCAATTGTGCGCGATGGTAAGCATCGTAGCGAGGGGACTTGATATTGAAAGGTACTTCACCGATCGCTTGACTGGGCAGAACGCGACGACGTTGGTAAGGAAGGGTATCTTCGCCAAAAGCTTCAAGATACTCATCGCTGTTAAGCAAGGCATCAATGAAACCTTCAATCCCTTTGGTAGCTACCACAATTGACCAAGCAATTTTTTCTTTTTCGCTGTAAACATCACGACCAAGAACGCGCTGTACGGTTTGCTCGACAAAGCGATAATTGCTGTTTTTTTCGTAAAAACTTCTTCTATAGGTGTCGGAGAGAATTAGTCCTCGTACAAATTGTCTGACTGAGATATTGCCAGAGCGCAATTGCGATTCGAGTGTGACTTCGCGATCAGTTGCAAACGCATGGAAGAAAATTTGACGATAAGCAGCTTCGATCAAATCATCCAGCTCAGTGCTAGAGAGCAGGTTTGCAGTGTTATAGATGCGAGGTGAGTTGTCACTACCGACTGTAAACCCAGCGACGCGAGAATTTTGCGATGCTGGAGCGTAATTCAACAAAGGAAGCGCCACGTTTAAATCTCCAAAATATTATCGAAAAGTTATAAAAATACTTATTCCCAAATTTTTATAGCGCTCCTAAATGATTGATGTTTTTGGCGGTTATAGGAGATGCATCGCTAAAATGCTTCTCTTACAACTCATTTAGGATGGCTACTGTGATGTTCAATTTTGCCCTAGGACATTTTGAATATCACAAAACCTAAATTTATGTTGGCAGACGGTTTTGACAGTTTTGACATTGTTTATGTCAAAAAGCAAACCGCAATCCAATGCGTTTAGGGCTAAATAAGCTAAATAAAATTACAAGAGGCTAACCTCTAGTCAATGATAGGATAGGCGAAATTAGCTAGTTCTACTTCCTTCATATAAGTTTACCTTTATTAAGGTTGCTCATCGTTTTATGGGATACATCACGGAGCTAAAAATTCTGCTATATTTCGCAATCACTAAGTTATCCCCATGATTTTTACATATCGCAAGTTCGCCGATCGCTTTTGGACATGGCGGGGTTATGAGATTGGTTATTGTGCGGAGGGACTAACAGAAAATTTAGATAAACCCGCACTGGTTTTAATTCACGGGTTTGGCGCTTCGGTGGGGCATTGGCGAAAAAATGTGCCTGTTTTAGCGCAAGAATTCCGAGTTTATGCGATCGACCTGCTGGGTTTTGGCAGTTCAGCTCAGCCTAACCCCAGCGATCTTGCCTATACTTTTGAAACTTGGGGGCAACAGGTTGCCGATTTCGTGCGTGAGGTAGTCGGCGATCGCGCTATTTTAATTGGTAATTCCATCGGGGCAGTGGTGGCGATGCAGGCGGCGATCTATGCCCCCGATCTGATCGTCAAGACAGTATTGATTAATTGCTCGTTACGCCTATTACAAGAACAAAATCAATTAGCAATGCCTTGGTTTAAAAGAGTCGGGGTGAAGGTAGTGCAGAATATTTTGGGTGTAAGGGCGATCGCCAAATTATTTTTTGATCGGGTGCGTCAGCCGCGATCGGTAAAACAAATTCTGTCGCAAGCCTACTTTCATAAAGAAGCTATTACCGATGAATTAATTGAAATCTTAATTAAGCCCGCCCAAAATCCTCATGCTGTTGATGTATTTATGGCTTTTGTGCGCTATTCCCAAGGTCCTAGACCCGAAGACCTATTAGCCATTTTGCCCTGCGATGCGATCGTGCTGTGGGGCGATCGCGATCCTTGGGAGCCGATCAGCTTAGGTCGCGCATCCTTTACAAAATTTACTGCGGTCAAAGAATTTATAGCGATCGCTAATGCAGGGCATTGCCCACAGGATGAAGTCCCAGAAGTAGTCAATGCGATTTTGCTAAGAGTTCTCGCACCGTAAGGTTTGAAAGATGAGTGGCGATGCTTCGCATCGCCACTCATCTTTGTTAAGAAATGGCTACGCCATTTCTTAACTTGGTAAGTAGCTAAGAGAGCGTACCGCCCGCGTAGCGGGCGGTACGCTCTTCTAGGTTTTAAGTTTACTTATGCTTAACTACTTATTAATAGGTTCTTTTGCCCGTTGCCAAACGGGAAAGAATACTTGTTATCAAAATCATCACAACTAGAACCAAGGCTCCAGCCCAAGCAAGTTGCTGCTGATTGATAAACTGAGGACCTCCAGGCACAATCGAGAAGTTATAAACAAGTACGCCCAAGGAAGCAGTTTTTTCCAAAACTCCATTTGCCCAATACTGACTGAAGAGTGCAGTAAAGATTAGAGGAGCTGTTTCACCCGCAGCCCTAGCAACTGCAAGCATTGCCCCTGTAACGATCGCAGGTAATGCGGCTGGCAAAACCACAAAAAATACAGTTTGGAATTTTGTAGCACCAACCCCAACTGCGGCTTGACGAATTTCATCGGGTACGAGCTTGAGGCTTTCTTCGCTCGTGCGGACGATAATGGGTAGCATCAGCACCGATAGAGCTATTCCTCCAGCAACAGCCGAAAACCCTAACCCAAGGGACAAACCACCCTTAATGACGACAATCCCATAGGTAAACACACCAACTACGATCGAAGGCACACCGCTCAAAACATTAGTTGCAAAGCGAATCCAAAAAACGATCTGATTTTTGCCGCCAAACTCGGAGACAAAGATCGCTGCCATCAGTCCAAACGGTACGCTGATTAGGGCGGCAATGCCAACCATTACCAATGTACCGACAATCGCATTACCAAAGCCACCGCCTGAAATGCCAGGGGCTGGGGGTAACTGCGTAAATACACCCAAGTCAATGCGACTCGCACCTTTAAAGATGACATAGGTGAGCACAGCAACCAACGGCAGTAGGGCGATCACTGCCGCACTAACCGTCAATCCTGTCATCAAATTACCAAAGAGATTGCGAGGAGAAGAAGAATCTCTTACTAAGTTCCCCATAGGGATTTTAGGCGTAGCAAGATTTTGAGGTTCAGCTGTCATATTTTAGTAAAAACCATTGGAAATTGGTATAACGCGAGAATGCAAATTATTTAATGCGTTGAACGCGCAAAATTAATAGCTCGGCGAGGATATTGACCAGCAGGGTCAGCGCAAACAACACGAAAGCGGCATACATTAAAGATGAAATCTGCAAGCCATCCGCTTCAGCGAATTCATTGGCTAACTTTGCGGCAATTGAATTGGAAGGAGCCAAAATTGAGAAGTTCACTTTTGAAGCATTGCCGATCAGCATGGTTACCGCCATAGTTTCACCCATTGCACGACCGAGAGCCAACATCACAGCACCGACGATCCCTGAGAAAGAAGCAGGTATCAATACCTTCACGATCGTCTCCCATCTTGTCGCACCCAAACCCATGGAGGCTTGACGCATGTCTTTAGGAACTGAAATCAAAGCTTCACGAGAAATAGCGGCGATCGTTGGCAAAATCATAATCGCCAATACGAGAGCAGCTGGTAACATCCCTGTTCCACTTAAAGGGGTACTAAATAGGGGGAACCACTTAAAGTTGTTGAATAGAAAATCGCCCACTGGTTTAATGACGGGAATTAGAACAAAGATGCCCCATAAACCATAGACTACGCTGGGAATAGCGGCTAAAAGCTCTACCAAAAACACAAGAATTTCCTGTACTTTATTGGGCAGAAATTCAAAATCCTCACTCAGAAAAACTGCTACCCCAACACCAACAGGAACTGCTACCAGCAGGGCGATTAAAGAGCTCACCAACGTACCATAGATTTGTGGTAGAACCCCATACGCATCTCTGGTAACATCCCAATCACTAGAGAACAAAAATCCTAAACCAAACTTACTAATTGCAGGAAAAGCATCAATTCCTACTTTAACCACCATTGAGATCAGGATGACAGCGACACCGATCCCAAAAATTCGAGTTAACCAGACAAAACCTTGATCGAGTTTCTGGGCAATGCCAGAACGCTGAGGCAAGCTGATCTCAGAAGTCGTAATTTCAGAACTCATTATGCAAATATTTAAAACGAACGTTACATGGGAATAAAGGAGAGAACTAAGGAAATAGGGCAAGGTCGAGATCTGTATCTAAACTTTGCCCTATTTTCAATCATAAATCAGGCTAAACTGTGGCAATTCTGCGGCAATTCATTATTGAATCTACACAAGTAATCTACACAATATGAGAAATTAAGAAATTGTGGCGATCGCAGGCTTTAGCTTGGTAACTACTTCGGTAGGTAGAGGGATATATCCCAATTCACCACTAAGTTTTTGACCTTCGGTCAAAGCCCAATCCAACATGGCTTTGATGGCTTCAGCCTTGTTAGGATCGTCATACTTCTTATAGAGCAGCAACCAAGTGTAGGAAACGATTGGATAGGCTCCATCACCCTTAGGATCTGGTTCAAACGCGATCAAATTGGCTGGCAAATCGATGACAGCAAGGGACTTAGAACCACTTTCAGGATCAGCTTTGATATACTTACCAGCCTTATTCTCAATAGTCGCAAAAGAGATTTTGTTTTGTACTGCATAGCCGTACTCGATATAACCGATCGCTCCAGCAGTTTGTTGGATTGCGGCGGCAACGCCTTCGTTACCCTTCGCACCAGTACCTGTGGGCCATTGAACCGATTTGCCTTCTCCAGGACCAGATTTCCATTCAGCACTCACAGCACTCAAGTGCTTCGTAAATACGCCAGTAGTTCCACTTCCATCGGAACGAGAGACAACGGATATGGCAGTATCGGGGAGTTTAACACCATCATTTAACTTGGCGATCGCAGGATCATTCCACTTGGTGATTTTGCCCAAGAAGATATTGCTATAAACTTCACGGCTAAGTTTCACTTCCTTAACATCTGGAAGATTGTAAGCAATCACAATACTGCCAGCCGCAACGGGGACTAGTACCGCACCCTTGGTAACTTTCGCAATCTCGTCATCTTTCATAGCGGTATCGCTTGCACCGAAATCAACCGTGCCAGCAATAAACTGCTTTACACCTGCGCCACTACCAACGGACTGATAGCCAATTTGAACGTTGGAATATTTTTTGTTGAATTCAGAAAACCAACGCTGATACAAAGGAGCGGGGAAAGAAGCTCCAGCGCCGCTAAGGGATATGCTCTTACCACCAGCTATCTGTGCTGATGTAGCAGGTGCTGATGCCGATGCTGTTGGCTTGCTAGTTCCGCTTGCCGCAGGTGTTGTGGGTGCAGGAGTTGGCTCTGGCGAGGTGCAAGATGCCAATGCGAAGCCAACGCCACCCAATGATAGATAGATTGCCTTACGGCGAGATAGTTTCAAGCTAGGACGCATAGTGATGATGTTATGAAACGTTGTAATAGTTCTAAGAAAGTTAACTCAAAAGGTTCTAAAACACTTCATAGTTAGCCATTAAATATTGCTCTAAGTAAAACCATAAATTGATTAGCTACATAGCAATCATCTTTAAACCATATTAAAACTTAACAGCTAGCAACTAAACCAAGGTTTCAATGAGCAAACAGAATCAATATACAACCCGAAGGTAAAGATAAGGTTAAGAGCAAAAACTGAGTCCGAATATTAGCGATCGCCACTCAAATAAATGGTAGTAAATGGTAGTAAATGGTAGCCCTTCAGTATAGAATTACTGGTATTGACCAATCTTTTATTTCTAGCCTAAAGCTTTGACCTGTAAGGTTTACAAGCAATTCAGAAAGACATGTAATCGAAAAGAAAGCTAGACTGGATATACTTCAGTGCTATATACTCTGGTTAAGTGCAACATCAATTTCTAATATAATTCTGCAATTATTTATTTTAGGATTAATGATTCCATATGTTATTATGCCTCCATTTGTTTGATAGAATGAATATAGAACCATAGCAACCGAACTGTGCAGAGAATCTATCCTAGAGATAACAAGAACTTCTTTTTATAATTCAATTAAGATTCAATTAATTTTGATTTAAGAGAATATAACAATAAAATTTTTTGTCTGAATGTATTTACAGCAACAGCTATTGCTGTAATGCTTAAGACTATATGGATTGAATGTCAAATCTAAGCATCTTAAATCTATACAAGAACTGATTCTGTATATATTTGCGATGCAAATCGAGATGTACATACTTCGGAACAGCTATCGAGGGCGCAACATTAGAATCACAAGAATCCCGATTTTGAGCCTTGGAAATCTCAAACTGAAAACCTTCACAAGTGAACATGAATTTAAATCCTATGGAAAACACAATTATTAATGCTGATAATGTTTCGGTATATTACGGTTCTAATCTTGCTGTTTCTGGAGTCAACTTAGCGATTAATACGAATCAAATTACAGCCTTCATCGGTCCTTCAGGCTGTGGAAAAAGTACGGTTTTACGTTGTTTCAATCGTTTAAATGATTTAATTGCTGGAGCAAAAGTAAAAGGTAAGATTACCTTCGGTAGTCACGATCTTTACGATCCCAAGATCGATCCCGTAGCGGTACGCCGTCGGATTGGTATGGTATTTCAGCGTCCCAACCCATTTCCAAAATCTATTTACGAAAATATTGCCTTTGGTCCTCGGATTAATGGATACAAAGGAAGCAAGAGCGATATGGACGATCTTGTAGAACGTTCGCTGAAGCAAGCGGCGATTTGGGATGAAGTCAAGGATAAACTCAAAGAAAGTGGTTTAGCGCTCTCAGGGGGGCAACAACAAAGACTATGTATTGCGCGAGCGATCGCTACCGAGCCAGAAGTTATTTTGATGGATGAACCCTGCTCGGCGCTCGACCCTATTTCGACTCTGAGAATTGAGGAGTTGATGACAGAACTCAAGCAGCGCTTCACAATTGTAATTGTGACTCACAATATGCAACAAGCCTCACGGGTATCTGACATCACGGGATTCTTCAATACCGAACTAAGCGAAACAGGTCGACGTACGGGCAAGCTAGTAGAGATCGATCGCACTTCCGTAATTTTCAGCAGCCCAAGACAAACTGCAACTGAAGAGTACATCAGCGGTAGATTTGGTTAAACCAATTACACCCATACTTACCAAGAGCTAAATCTTGCAGAGATTTAGCTCTTGATAAATATGGGCGGCGCTTCGCGCTAGCCAAACCCAAAACAGTGTTGCCGCGCTCGGCGCGGCAACACTGTTTTGGGTTTTAATTTTGTCCAAAAAAGAAAGTAGGCTAAAAGTGCCATGCCTTCTTTTCTATTTTTTTTGAGAAAGTTTCTGAAAAAATGTTAGTTTTTGGTAGTGCGATATTTTCAAGCAAAAATAAATACCGATGGAGCCACTCAGATCTCCGATCAAAACTAGTAGCAATGTGGTTACGCCTCTACTTGAATTGCGTGATATTCACAAAAGTTTTGGGAATAACGCGGTACTAAATGGGGTCGATCTAACCTTACATTCAGGTGAAGCGATCGCCATTATTGGACCTTCGGGTACAGGCAAATCAACAATTTTGCGGGTAATTTGTGGGCTACTTCATCCCGATCAGGGTGAAGTCTATATCAATGGCAATCTGGTTTCCTCGGAAGAGGATGTACAGGAGGGAAACTACGGATTAGACATCGGTATGGTGTTTCAAAATGCCGCCCTATTTGACTCGCTCACGGTTGCCGAAAATGTGGGTTTTTCGTTATTTGAACATTCCCGACTATCCCGTCGTGAAATTTATCGACTGGTAGAGCATAAACTTGCCTTGGTGGGCTTAGACAATATTTGCGATCGCTATCCCAACCAGCTATCGGGCGGGATGCGTAAGCGCGTTAGTTTTGCCCGTGCGATTATGGACGACCCCACCGTAAAAACCCAAGTCAAAAAAGTCTTGCTCTATGATGAACCAACCGCAGGACTCGATCCCGTAGCTTCAACGATTATCGAAGACTTAATGCGATCGCTAAGAGAGCAAAAGGTTTGCGATAGTTATATTGTCGTCACACATCAAAATAGTACGATCCGTCGTACCTCTGATCGCCTGATCGTTCTTTATCGGGGATCGGTGCGCTACGCAGGAAACGTGAGTACAATTGATACGACTGACAATCCATACGTCAGACAATTTTTTAGTGGTAGCACTGAAGGTCCAATTCAACTTTTGACTAGGGAGGTATAAGGCTCGTGCAGCGAAAAACTTTACGCGACGGTGCGCTTGGCTTATTTATCATTGGTGGAGTAGTGGCTCTAGGAGGCGCGTTGTTATGGTTGCGTGGGCTGCAACTAAGTAGTAGTAAGTTTACATTTACGATCAAGATCCCTGATGCGAGTGGACTGAATAATGGCTCGGTAGTTAGGTTCCGTGGCGTAGAGGTAGGGCGCATTACGACCCTCACTCCCCAAACCGAGGGCGTGGATGTCCTCGTCAGTATTGACAACTCCAAATTGATTATTCCGAAGCAATCCGTGGCGGAAACAAATCAGAGTGGCTTCTTGGGAAATACCAATATTGATATTTTTCCGCCGAAGGACAAAGTAGCGATCGATCCGCAAATGAATCCCCTCGCCAAGGACTGCAATAGTGAGCTAATTATCTGTCAGGGTGGCGAAATGGAAGGTATGCGGGGCGTAAGCTTCATCGCCTTGCTCAAGGATACGAGTTCCACTTTACGCAAAATTAACGATCAAGGATTGATTGATAACCTCGGTGACACCTTAGCCGCCGCCAAAGCTACCGCTAAAAGTATCCAGAAATTGACCGATACGGCAAATCGGGTAGTTGGTTCCTTTGAAAATCAAATCGCCAAGTTTGGCGATACTGCCGATGCCATTAGTGGTGCGGCTACTAAAGTAGGTAATGTAGCAAGTAGCGCCCAAGACTTGATCGAGGTCAATCGCGAAAAACTAGCCCAGACCCTTGATGGGATCGCCGCAACTTCACGGGAAGCGCGATCGCTCCTAGCTAGTGCCAAACCTTTGTTAAATGACGGCAAATTGATCGCGAATTTACAGAAGCTTGCGGAAAATGCCGCCGAGACCTCCGCCAATCTTCGGAAAGTATCGGGCGAGTTAAACGACCCTGCGACGATTGCCTCATTGCGAGAAACCCTTGATTCAGCCCGTGTAACTTTTGCTAATACCAAAAAAATTACCGCCGATCTTGACGAACTAACGGGCGATCCCAAACTGCGCAGTAATATTCGCAATTTGATCAATGGATTGGGAGGCTTGCTATCTAATGCCCCCAATTTAGATACCATTGTCCCCACAGCCAATAACCCCAGTCCTAGCGATCCCGCAGCAACGAAACTACCTTCATCGGTGGAGGTTGCCCGCAATAAGGTGATTAAATCTAATGCCGACGACCCTCGCTTTAAGCGCGAAAAGTTTCTGGATGCGGCAAAGATCAAAATCAATAGCCCTAAACCTAGCGCTAGTATTGCTAAATCAGAAATATTGCCTAACACCAATATTTCCCAACCCGATCGTTAACGGAGTCAATGAACTTATTACCTATTCAAATTTGGCTGATTATAGGTATTGCTCTTTGTGTACTTGAGCTATTGGTTCCATTGCCAACATTTTTGATTGCGGGAGCCATGGGCGTAGCCGCCTTATTGGTAGCGGCAGTTTCTTTAATTCTGCCTATACCTGCTCTCCAAATAGTGGTTTGGATGCTGCTCGCAAGCTCGCTCGCGATCGCTTTACGAAGATTCATTCCTAAGGATTCAAACCAGCTTAAGGAATCCAGTGAAGGAGTTACGATTACCGAAATTCCCGCAGGGGAAACAGGTAGAGTCAAGTATGAAGGAGGCTCTTGGAAAGCCAAATGCGACCATCCCCAAACGGCGATCGCCGCCCATCAAAAGGTAATCGTTCTGCGCCGACAGGGCACGACATTAATCGTTGTACCTGAAAATTGGTTAAATCATTAAATCCATTTCCAAGGGAAATGCGGCAATTTGTGAAGCATTTCTTTTGGAAATGTTGTATCTCCTAAGCCAAGCTTATACCAAGTTAAGAAATGGCTACGCCATTTTGACATTTGGTATTACTTAATTAATATTTAATTAAGATTACCTATTAAGGTGAAATGATGCCGTAAATCACGCCGTAAATCACGCCATAAATATCACCATAAATATTAAGAAAAAAATAATTTTCAATTTATCCAATCAAAACTTTTCCACAGACTTTTCCACAGATATTGGCTTTTTTTCCACAGATAAGGGAGAGTTTTCCACAGGTTATCCCCAAGATAAACACACTTTAGCCTTACTGGTTAAGGATTCGTTAACGGAAAGCGGTATTGACTTGGGAAAACTTTGCAAGGCAGTTAATTATGAAGTTATATGAATAAAAAACTATGAAAACCCTGATTCCATCAAGCCTATTTCATTTATTTGTCATAAGTAGTTAACAGTTCGTTACGTTGACAAGAAGCACTGGTTGAACGCACAATTAAGTCCCGACCGATGAAAAATGGTTGCTTGAGTTCGATAAAACTTGCTTAAAAGTTGAGGTTTCAGCATGAGTACGACCGTCAGTATATTGGCAGAGATTCCTGAAGAATTGCACGAAACCCTCAAAGGTTACTTAGAGTCTCATCCTGACTGGGATCAAGATCGCGTATTTGCCGCTGCTCTATCTTTATTTTTGCTGCAAAATGGTGGCGATCGCTTATCCCGCAATGCCACCTCTAGCTATCGCAGCACTGCCAAGGTGTACTTAAACGCTTTATTTCAACACTCTGTTTAAAGGCTTATACCTAAGCACAGACTTGCTTCTAGACTTGGGTTGAGATGAATATTCATGCAAATTTTCCTGCAAACTACAGACCCTTGTATTAGACTGAGAATTGCTCGACGACCTAGACCAATGAAACTATGACCTCCGCCCAGATTCCTGAAGTTAATCCATTAGATGTTCTTGTCGTTGGGGCAGGGATTTCAGGTTTAACGATCGCCCATGAACTAGCGATCGCCAAAAACTATCGCGTCTTGGTGGCGGAGGCACAGGATCGGGTGGGCGGCGCGATTACTAGCGCCAAAAATGACGAGGGCTATCAATGGGAGGAAGGAC
Organism: Pseudanabaena sp. UWO310; assembly: GCF_006861605.1. NCBI lineage: Bacteria > Bacillati > Cyanobacteriota > Cyanophyceae > Pseudanabaenales > Pseudanabaenaceae > Pseudanabaena > Pseudanabaena sp. UWO310. The sequence goes on from NZ_SELU01000020.1 coordinate 71,690, forward strand.
CTAATAGCTTCCAGCCAGCCCCCGAATTATTACGTTTAGCCGTAGAAGTCGGACTTAAGGATGAATTGGAGCTTGCGGATGGCAAGCTCCCCCGCTTTGTATTTCTCAACGGCAAGTTAAATGCTTTGCCCATGTCTCCGCCAACGGCGATCGCTTCCCGAATTTTGACTTGGGGTGGCAAAATCCGTCTCGCTTTGGGGGCAATGGGTTTTGCACGCCCTGCGATGGCGGGAGAAGAATCCGTCGATCGCTTCTTTTCGCGCCTATTAGGTAGACAAGCAGTCGATCGCTTGGTTGCCCCCTTCATTTCTGGAGTATATGCGGGTGATCCCAAGCGGCTCAGTGCCAAGGCTGCTTTTGCCAAAATTGCCAAGCTGGAAACCTATGGCGGTTTGCTTGCTGGGGCAATATTATCGAGTAAAGAGCGCAAAGCCCAAAAACTTAACGATCCGCGCATTCCGAAGACGAAGGCAGGGGAATTGGGTTCCTTTCGCGAGGGCATAAAGATGCTCCCTGAAGCGATCGCCGCTAAATTAAGGGCACAGGGTACAGCTGTTAAGCAACAATGGACTCTGCGATCGCTAGAGAAGCAAGGCGAAATCTATATTTCCAAATTTGATACCCCAACGGGCGAAGAAATTGTGACCTCGCGATCGGTCGTTCTTTCCACACCCGCCTATGTGACTGCAAAATTATTACAAGATTATTTGCCCGCCGCGAGCCAAGCCTTAGATGAGATTTTTTACCCGACGGTAGCCTGTGTGGTACTTGCCTATCCCAAAAGCGAATTTCTCTATGACATGAAAGGCTTTGGCAACTTGATTCCTCGGACAGAGGGAGTTAGAACCCTAGGGACAATTTGGTCATCTAGCCTCTTTTCGGGACGCGCCCCCGCAGGTTGGCAACTATTGCTCAATTTTATCGGCGGCACTCTCGATCCCGCTCTAGCCCATTTATCAGAAGCAGAGATCATTACGGCTGTGCATCAAGATCTCAAAAAAACAATTCTTCGCCCCGATACAAAGGTATCTCCCAAAGCGATCGCCGTTCATGTGTGGGATAAGGCTATTCCTCAATACGAAATCGGGCATTTAGAGCGCCTTGCCACGATAGAAGCCGAATTGCAAAAATCCTCAGGGCTATATGTCAGTGCGAATTTTATTGGCGGAGTCGCCTTAGGTGACTGCATCAAGCGTAGCTTGCAAGAAGCTCATAAAATTGCAGCTTTTTTAGAACCCATTTAGAAACCATTTAAGAGTTGTCTAGCTCCCCCTCAATCCCCTTTTTTATGATAAGTAGCGGAACTAGGCGCAATTAAATATAAATCTCCAAACCTGTAGCGCAGGCTCAGCGTGCGCTATAGTTTTTAATTTTGGGCTGTGATAAAGGGTTTGCGTAGCAAACCCTTTATCAGTTTCAAATTATCCCGAACTCGCGCTCAATAACGCTACTCAATGACTAGCCATCGATCAATAAGTCCCTTAGGGGGAGTAACTTCAATCCTCTTTTGATGAATATCCACAAAGGGGGCGATCGCTTCGACAAAGGGAATTAACTCCACCTCTTGATTATCAAGATTACGAACCTCTAACAAATCATTGCCAGCAGCAATGATACTAATAACTTCGCCAAGTAGCTTACCCGTCGGTTGATGGTAAACCTGACAACCAACTAAATCCGCAATCATATATTCGTTGTGTTCGAGGTAAGGGCGATCGCTAGTGGGAATCATCATCACGTAATTCCGTAAAGCTTCGGCGCGATCGCAATCATTAATCCCCTCTAGGCGAACTACAAATAGATTCTTTTTACCAGCAACCTCGCGCCCCGACAACATCATGATCTCTTGGGGTTCATCCTTCTCAGATGGCGCGATCCAGCGCTTCCCAGCATTTTCAAACCTTTCAGGAAAATCTGAATAGGACAATATCCTCACCTCGCCTTTCAGCCCCTGCGGTGAGACTATTTTGCCAATTATTAACCAATCTTCAGCCATAATATTTATCCTAGTTTGCCAAGCCTCGTTGCCGAGTCCTGTTACCAAATCCCGCTTAGGAAAGCTTAGCAAAACCTATAACATTCTCTCTATTTGTTCCAATGCATCTAGCGCGGCGGCTCGTTCTGCTTCTTTTTTACTAGCAAAATTTCGCAGACTTTGACCGTATAGGCGATCGCCAACATATACTTTAGACGCAAATTCAGGCGTATGATCGGTTCCGCCTACTTTTTCGGTCACATACTTGGGCAAAATATGCCCAATGTAGGACTGTACCCATTCCTGCAAACGATTTTTCGCATCTAGATCAGCCCGAGTATTCACCAGTTCTGGCGGTACTGAGTCAAATAGAGCCTCCACCGCAGGGCGCACCGCCTCCACATCACAATTGCAATCTAGGTAAAAAGCCCCGATCATTGCTTCAAAGGCGCAGCTTAACAAGTTTTCACTCTTATTACCCCCATCACGCATGGCTCCTTTGCCTAGTAAAATTTGGCTATCTAGGGCTAAAGCGATCGCAAAGTTTGCCAACTGTTTCTCATCGACAAGGGCTGCGCGGCGACGAGTTAATTCGTCTTCACCTAAATCCGCATGTTGCCGATAAAGATAGGAACCACTGAGAAAGTTTAAGATCGCATCTCCCAAAAACTCCAACCGCTCATTATCCTCTCCCGCACTAGGATTTTCGTGAACATAGGAGCGATGGGTCAGCGCCATTCGCAATAAATTCTCATTCTTAAAAACAAATAAGTCTTTCATGATGACCTTAAGCACGGCAAGTTCGATTGGAGATATTGCCATCGGGCAAGACTGTCTGACAGATCCTTACCTCATTCATCCATCCCACATCTACTTCAGCATATTTTAGATTAGCGCCATCAAAGTTGGCACAGCGTAGATCGGCTCCCGTCAGATCGGCTCCCGTCAGATCGGCTCCCGTCAGATCGGCATTCCACAGATTTGCCGCATTAAAGCAAGCTCCCCGCAAAACCGTCCCCCGCAAAACTGCCTTGCTTAGGTTGCTACCGATAAAACTAACATTACTCAAATTGAGTCCGCTTAAATTGGCTAAGCGTAAATTAAGCTCGCTAAAATCTACGCGATCGAGATCGGCTTCGCGTAAATCAACTTCACTTAAATTTGCCCCATGTAAATTTGCTCCATGCAAACTGGACTCACTCAAGTCGGCTTCACTGAGATCAGCATTTTGCAAATTTGCTCGGCTTAAATTAGCTCTAAATAAAAAGGCGTGATGTAAATTAGCATGACTTAAGTCGGTATTAGAGAGATTTGTCTCTAAAAGATAGGCTTTTTGCAAGTTCACCCGTTTAAAATCCATCCCATGCAAGTTCGTACAGTTCAAAATCGCGAGCCGAAAGTTTGCGCTGTTAAGATGCGCATTCGCAAACTGCACCCCACTTAAGCCCGCATAGGTAAAATTTGTACGGGTGATATTAGCATTACTAAGATTAGCGTCCAATAGAGATGCTCCGCTTAGATCGGCATCGGATAAATTTGCACCTGATAGATCGGTATTACAGAGATTTGCCTCCCAGAGATTGGCAAAAACTAGATTTGTGTTCCGTAAAATTGCATGGCTAAGGTCAACTTTACTTAAATCTACTCCCTTCAAATCCCATCCCTCGAAGTTCCTTTCTCCTTGGGAATAACGTTCTATCAAATTGCGTTTCTTAGCAATGTGATCCAACATAGCAATTGTATACTTTTATCAAAAAGAACGAATGCGTCTCTCGTTCATCCCTCAATTCAATTCATGTAAGTACTTCAGCATAATTAAAATCCAGAGCTAAAACCTGCGACGCACGCTGCGCGATCGCCGCAGGTTTTAGGAGTTTATATTTAATTAAGCCCACTTACTTATAGCAATCCCAAATGATTTATGAGAGGCTTAGATTTCGCTCAGCCAACTGGATATGTTGGCTGAGCGAAATCTAAGCCCTATCTTTCTCATAAATGATCTAGGACTGCTATATAGTGTTCCCTAGTCTAATAAGGTGCATTGAGTCATTGACCCGCTTTTGACGGATAAGTAACTCAATGTAACCCGATTACTTGAAAAGCGCTATAACCCGATTGAATGTCAGAATCTAGGTTTGATTACAGTGCAAAGCAATGAAATCAAACTCTGTGATCAAACTGTGCGATCAAACTGTGAAATGGCAAACGATGTTTGCATATTACTTTGCTTTCGCCTTTTGTTGTTGTTTTTCTTGACGTTTTTCAGCTTGCTTAGTTTTTTCTTTCTCCCTTTTAATAGCATCTTTAGCGGCTTTGGCAGCTAACTCCGCTTTATGCTTGGCTTCCCTTGTCTCCTCTTCCCGTTTTTCTTGGTAGTAGGCATAATCGCCTGCATAGACGCAAAGCTCGCCATCGCGGATTTCCACAATTTTATTGGCGACCTGCGAGATGAAATAGCGATCGTGGGAGATTACAGCTACAGTACCCTCATATTCGCGCAACGCAGCCTCTAACATCTCCTTAGCGGGAATATCAAGGTGGTTAGTCGGCTCGTCAAGGATCAAAAAGTTTACTGGGGTAAGCAACATTTTTGCCAGTGCTAGCCTCGCCTTTTCGCCACCACTGAGATCGCGCACGTTTTTAAAGACCGTATCGCCACTAAATAGAAATTTACCCAGCACGCCCCGTACTTCTTCGTGGGTCATCTTCGGAAAATCATCGTGAATGGTATGAAACACATCTTTGTTTAAATCAAGGGCTTCAGCTTGATTTTGCTCGAAATAGCCAATGAGAACGTTATGACCTAGAACAATTTCGCCTTCGTTATAGGATTCTTTGCCGACTACCATTTTTAATAGGGTTGATTTCCCTGCTCCATTTGGTCCTAAAAAGGCAACCCGATCGCCTCTTTCGATCTCCAGTTTTGCGCCTAAAAATAGGATCTGATCGCCATAGGCATGGGTCAAGTTCTTGATTTCCACGCTAACGCGCCCACTGCGGGAGGCTGGGGGGAAATGAAATTTTAGGGTTCTAACATCGCTCTCAGGGGCTTCGATGCGATCAATTTTGTCGAGTTGCTTTTCGCGGCTCTTGGCTTGGGTACTGCGCGTAGCACTTGCCCTGAAACGATCAACAAAGACCTGTTGTTTTTCGATGTATTTTTGCTGGCGTTCAAAGGCAGCTCCCTGAGCGGCTTTAGCTTCCGCCTTTTGCGCTAGGTACGATGAGTAGTTGCCCAGATAGGTTGTCGATACGCCCCGCTCAGTTTCCACGATTGAGGTACAGAGACGATCAAGAAACTCACGGTCATGGGAAACGATTACCATTGGGGTACTGAGCGATCGCAAATATTTCTCCAACCATTCGATCGTTTCTAAATCGAGGTGGTTGGTCGGTTCGTCCAGCAGTAATAGGTCTGGCGATTGGAGCAAAATTTTGCCTAAGCCCATCCGCATCTGCCAACCGCCGCTATATTCGCTCACAAAGCGATCGCCATCATCGGCTTTAAAACCTAAGTCTGGCAATAGCTTATCAATGCGGCTTTCCAATTCATAGCCGTTATGATCTTCAAATTGACGCTGGAGGCGATCCATTTTCTTGAGGATCGGCTCGTAGTCCTCACCATCTTTTAAATTTTCCAGATGATGGTGGACGATCGCTAATTCTTTTTGGATTTCCCGCACTTCCTGAAAGGCTTGCCACATCTCTTGCTTTACCGTCCTCGTCTCTTCGATGTCAAATTCTTGACTGAGATAGGCAATTTTCAGGCTCGAAGGTCGCACGATCTGCCCTGCGGTCGGTTCGATTTCCCCTGCAATAATTTTGAGCTGTGTTGACTTCCCCGCGCCATTTACGCCAACTAAACCAATGCGATCGCCTGTTTTAACTTCCCAGTTAACGTCTTTGAGGACTTCGCCAGTGGGATAAATTTTCTGAATGTGTTCGAGACGAAGCATAGATTTAGGGGAGCAACAAAACTTAACTTTTTATTAAGATTATCATTTTTTTGTAACAAAAGCATCACCCCAATCTAAAAGAAGCTCTAAAAGAAGTATCAATGCGCTTTTTATAT